>CALEYM010000753.1 GCA_937926185.1 uncultured Bacteroidota bacterium
ATATTGAAAAAATAGGCTGGTTCACGCTGGGGCTGGGTTTTTTACTCATCTTTGCGGCAGTAACGCTCATTCACAATACGATTCGCCTGGCCCTTTACACCAACCGGTTCCTGATTAAAAACCAGGAATTAGTGGGCGCTTCCTGGAGTTTTATCAGCCGCCCCTATATCCGGCGCGGCATTTACAACGGCTGCTGGAGCGCCGCCCTGGCCATTGCCCTGCTGATCGTTCTGCTCAGCATTGCGCAACGCCAGGCGCCGGATTTGCGCGCGCTGGAAGACCTCAACGGGATACTGGCCATTTTCACCGGGCTGGTAGTGCTCGGCGTACTCATATCGGGTCTTAGTACTTACTTCGTGGTGAATAAGTTTTTGAGAATGCGCGTGGATGATCTTTACTAAAAGGTTAGCGGGTTTCGGGTTAGCGGGTTACATAAACTCCCAACCCGCTAACCCGAAACCCGCTAACCCGAAACCTTTCATATATGGCAAAACAACAACCACAACGCCGCCCGGCGCCGCAACCGCAAGGCCAACGGAAAAGCGCCCCGGCGGCGCCTGTCCGCCGGACGGAAAAACGCGAAAGCCTGTTTAGCGCCGGGCGGGAAGAGTTTATCTTTGGCCGCCAGAATTTCCTGATCATGGGAGCCGGCCTCGGACTTGTACTGCTGGGCCTGCTGGCTATGAGCGGGGGCTGGATGCCCGATCCCAATACCTGGGACCCCGGCATTATTTACAGTTTCCGGCGAATTACGCTTGCTCCCATTCTGATGGTAGCCGGTTTTGCGACAGTTATTTATGGGATTTTTAAAAAATAAAACGCCCCGGGTAGGGGATAACGACATCCTTCTTACTGCATGAATTTGCTCCATGCTATTGTCCTTGCTATTATTGAGGGTCTGACGGAGTTTTTGCCGGTTTCATCCACCGGCCACATGATCATCGGCTCCACGGCAATGGGCATTGCTTCCGATCCGTTTGTGAAGGTTTATACCGTCGCGATCCAATTCGGCGCGATACTATCGGTATTGGTGCTGTACTGGCGCCGGTTTTTCCAAAATTGGGCGTTTTACCTGAAACTGCTCGTCGCGCTGCTGCCGGCCCTGGTATTTGGTGTTTTATTTAAAAGCGTGATCAATCAATTGCTGGAAGAAGTAGTCGTGGTAGGGCTGGCGCTGATAGCAGGCGGTATCGTGTTTTTGTTTCTCGACGGCTTTTTTGAACGCCGCAGCCGTCGCGATACCGATGTGAGCGATATAACGCTGCCAAAGGCGCTGAACATCGGCTTGTTTCAGGTAATTGCAATGGTACCGGGCGTGAGCCGTTCGGCCGCCACAATCATCGGGGGACTTATACAGGGGCTATCGCCCAAAACGGCCGCCGAGTTTTCTTTTTTTCTGGCCGTTCCGACCATGTTTGCCGCCACGGTTGAAACCTTATGGGAATATTTCCAACACGAGGGCGGCCATTTTACGCGCGACGAAGTAGTGTTGCTTACGGTCGGAAACGTGGTTGCTTTTGTGGTGGCCACGATCGCTATCAAGGCATTTATCCAGTTCCTGACCAAGAGCGGGTTCAGGCTTTACGGTTATTACCGGATCGTCGTAGGGTTGATCATTCTGTTGCTGTGGGCAACCGGGTATCTCGAAGGCGTGGATGTGGGCGCGTTTTAACCTGAAATGTTCTTGAGAAATTCCTCCTCGCTCCATATTTCTACGGTACCCAGCGCCTGCGCTTTTTTCAACTTGCTGCCTGCCTTTTCCCCCACCACCAGAATACTCAGGTTTTTGCTCACACCGCCGGCTATACCGGCCCCGGCAGCCGCCGCGCGCGCCTCGGCTTCTTCGCGTGTCATCGTATTGAGCGTACCGGTGAAAAGAATGGTTTTGCCGGCCAGTGGGCCTTCGGCGGCACTTTTCGGTTTTTTATCCTCTTCCTTCTGATGCAGGTTGACGCCGAGACTTTCCATGGTCTGCAGCAACGCGATATTATGCTCGTTGTGGAAAAAATGGTACACGTTCCGGGCCAGCACAGGGCCTACGTCTTTGATCTCTTCATAGCGTTCCAGTTCCCAATTGGCCAGGTCGAGTACGTGCTCTGCTTCGGCTGCGAGCAGTTTGGAGGCTTTTTGGCCGAGATGATGAATACTGAGGCTGTGCAGGAGGCGGTGGATCGGGTTTTGTTTGGCTTTTTCCACGGCAAGGCGCAGGTTACGGGCCGATTTATCGCCGAAACCTTCGAGTTGGGCGATCTGGTCGTAGTCCAGGCGATAAATATCCGCGATAGAATGTAACCAGCCAAGTTTGTAAAAACGCAGTATGGTACTCTCGCCCATGCCTTCGATGTCCATAGCGTGTTTGGAAGTGTGGAATATCATGCGCTGGGTGACCTGGGCCTCACACTCGGCATTTTCGCAGCGCCAGATCGCCTCATCTTCGGGCTTGACCAGTTCGCTGTGGCAAACTGGGCATTTTTTAGGGTAAACAACCGGTTTTTCGTTTCCATTCCGCAGTTCATCGAGTGCCTTGACGATATAAGGGATCACATCGCCGGCGCGTTCCACCAATACCATGTCGCCGATGCGGATGTCTTTGCCGCGGATAAATTCTTCGTTGTGCAGGCTGACGTTTTGTACCGTCACGCCGGCCAGTTGCACGGGCTCCAGCTTGGCTACCGGCGTCACGGCGCCGGTTTTCCCTACCTGAAATTCCACGTCGCGCAGGCGGGTGGTGGCCTGACGGGCTTTAAACTTGAAGGCAATGGCCCAGCGCGGATGGTGCGCTGTATAGCCGCAGCGCGCCTGTAGTTCCAGACTATTCACTTTGATGACCATGCCGTCGATTTCATAAGGATAGGCCTCGCGTTGGTTTTGCCAGGCTTCGCAAAAGGCAATGACTTCGGCGATGTTGGAGCAGATGCGGCGTTCGGGGAGCGAAACCCCACCCCCTTTCCCGAAAGAGAGGGGAGACGTAGAGGGCGCCACTGTGTCACGTCTCCCCTCTCCTTCGGGAAAGGGGTTGGGGTTTAACGAAGGCGTTTTGAACCCCAGTTCGCTCAACAACAGGATGGAGTCGTTGTGTGTGGGGAATTTGTCCAAAACGTCATTGCCTGTCGCGTCCGCGGCATAGCCGAGCTGGTATATAAATGCTTCCAGCCCCCTGCGCGCGGCCTCTTTGGGGTCTTTCATACGCAGGCCGCCCGTAGCGGCGTTGCGCGGATTGGCGAAAAGCGGTTCGCCTGCTTCGAGGCGATTGGCGTTTATTTTTTCAAAAATATCCTTGCGAATGATGGCCTCTCCGCGCAGTTCAGCCTTGGCAATGCCGTATTTGGAAAAGCCGGCTTGCAGCGGGATGGAACGCAACGTGCGCATATTGGCCGTTATTTCGTCGCCTACTTCGCCGTTGCCGCGGGTGGCAGCGCGCAGCAACTGGTCGTTTTCATACACCAGGGCGATCGTACCGCCGTCAAATTTCGGCTCTGCCGCGTATTCCACGTCAGCGTCTTTAGGCAGGCCGCAGAGTTTTTTAACCGCCGTATCGAAATCGTTCAGGTCGGCGGCGTCGTAGGAGTTGTCGAGGGAAAGCATGGGCGTCAGGTGGGCTACCTGGTCGAAATCCGCCGTCAGGTCGGCCGACACCCGCTGAGTGGGCGAGTCCGGCGCGATCAATTCCGGATGCGACCGTTCGATAGATTCCAGTTGTTTGTACAGCTGATCGTACTCAAAATCGCTGATTACCGGATCGTTCTGCACATAGTAGCGCCATTCGTGATACCGGATCACGCTGCGCAGGTCTTCGATGCGTTCAGTAGCTGATTCTATGGATAAATCAGCCTGTGGGGTGTACAGGAGCTTTTTGGAGAGATCGTAGAGTACGCGCTGGGCTTCTTTTGAGTACATGGGACGGTGGACGGAGGAAGGTAGACGGTGGACGGTGGACGAGGGTTGTGCGCTCAAAGTTCGGAAGCCCGCGTGAAATTCAAACCGGGAGCGTTAAAAATTGAGTGATTGAGTGATTGAGTGATTGAGTGATTGAGTGATTTATACACCATCGTGGGTAAT
>CALEYM010000754.1 GCA_937926185.1 uncultured Bacteroidota bacterium
CATCCTATCACGGGTAATAATGAAAATGAATGATTTATTTGATGCGATTGTCAACCTGTTACTGGTCTTCTGCCATCGTACCGGCCTGACTTATCCGGAAGTCAACATCCTGATCTATTGCGGCATTATTCCGGCCAGTTGGGCTTTAGTGGTTTGGTTCAGGCAGCGACGCTATTGGTGGCTTTTTATGTTACATATCTGCCTGATCATTCTTTACCTGCAAAACAGGCACCCGCTGTCCGGTTTTTCACGCCGGTTTTACGATGGCAATATTGCCGCCCTGGAATGGGGCGCAAATGCATTTGGTATAGGGTATGTCGGTATCTCACTCCTGACAGGGATAGTATTTCCAGTGCTGATTTACGCTTTTTTCCTCATCCCGTCCAGGCGTTGGACGCCATTCGTCTACTTGACACTGTTGCTGGGCAATTTGGCTTATTATGGATGGGCTTTAACATATCAACCGGGTCAGTGATAATAATCATCTCGCTCATCCTGCATAAGCCGTAATTTTGCTTTTCCACGATAACTTTACCTTCTCAAATATGGAGACGACCACTATGACGCGCCAACCTGCCACCGACGAATACGCACCTTATTATAAAACCTATATCGACGCCGTTCAAACGGACGATATCGTCGCCTACCTGGAACAACAAAAAACGGCTGAACTTGATTTTCTGCGCGGTATCAAGTGGGAAAAGTGGGAACAAGCCTACGCCCCGGACAAATGGACCCTGGCGGAAGTCGTCCTGCATGCGATCGATACCGAACGGATATTCGCCTACCGGGCACTCCGCATCGCACGGGGCGATAAAACGCCGCTGCCCGGCTTCGACCAGGACCCCTACGTGCCCAATTCCGGCGCTGCCTCCCGCACCCCCGCTTCCATCGCCGACGAATTTGCCGCCGTGCGCGAAGCCACCATCCATTTGTTTAAAAACTTTACGGATGACATGTGGAAGCGCCGCGGCACAGCCGCCGATAACGAAGTCAGTACACTGGCCCTCGCCTTTATGACCGGCGGCCATACGGCGCACCACCTGAAGGTGATCCGGGAACGGTATCTGGCAAATGGAGGTTAAACCATTTTAGCGATCTCTCCCGCCAGCCGGGCATTGTTGCACACTAATTCTATATTGGCTGCCAGGCTTTGCCCGCCGGTGAGTTGTTCGATGCCGGCGAGCAGGAAGGGGGTGATGGCTTTCCCTTTGACGCCCTGACGTTCGGCATCGGCAAGGGCGCCGGCGATGGCCGTTTCCATGATGGTTGGGTCGAGTTGATATGCTTCCGGCACGGGGTTGGCGACGATGACGCCGCCCTGAAGTCCCAATTCCCACTTGGTTTGCAGCAAACGGGCAATCTCTTCGGGACTGTCCATCCGGTAATCGACGCGGAGGCCGCTGCGGCGGGTGTAAAAAGCGGGAAATTCGTCGGTTTGGTAGCCCAGCACCGGTACGCCGTGGGTTTCGAGGTATTCGAGGGTGAGTTCGAGGTCGAGAATACTTTTAGCGCCGGCGCAGACGACCGCCACAGGCGTGCGGGCCAGTTCCTGCAGGTCGGCGGAAATATCCATCGTGGCAGCGGCGCCCCGGTGTACGCCGCCGATGCCGCCCGTGGCAAACACCCGGATGCCTGCCAGGTGGGCGATGATCATGGTGGAGGCCACCGTGGTGGCGCCATCCAAGCCCTGGCCGACTAAATAAGGCATGTCTCGGCGGCTGGCTTTCGGCACCGCGCTGCCGAGCCGGCCGAGCCGGTCGATTTCATCTTCATCAAGTCCGGCCTTCAGTTTGCCGCCGATGATGGCGCAGGTGGCTGGCACGGCGCCCGCATCCCGTACGGTTTGCTCTACCCGGAGCGCCGTTTCCACGTTTTTCGGGTAGGGCATGCCGTGGGCGATGATGGTGCTTTCGAGGGCGACCACGGGATGGCCGGCGGAAAGGGCTTGTTGTACTTCGGGGGAGAAATCAAGATATCGATTCATGTACGGTCTTTAATTATTATTTTGACCCTGATTTGCCGTAAAAGAAAAAGCCACCGCGCTATCGCAGTGGCTCTCAAATGTTAGCGCCTCATCAAGAACTTGAA
>CALEYM010000755.1 GCA_937926185.1 uncultured Bacteroidota bacterium
ATTTTTTTTATAAAAGGAGAAAGAAACTCCAAGCAGGAGTTCCAGATGTGTATATTTTTGACTGTATCCCCCTATCTCTCCAATAATTTAATTCCAGATTATTTGCAAAGTCAATTCAATTCGCTGAGAAGTATTATTGAAAGTGGAATACCAACAATCCGAAATCGTTTAGGCGGTCATGGCCAAGGCCATACTCCTACCCAAGTTGATGATAAAATGACTCGATATGCACTTAACTTAACAGGTGCAAACATTATTTTTTTGGTTGAACTAAGTGGGATAAAGTAGCGTACTCGCACATTTGCACTTGTTTTAGACTCACTCGAAAGTGGCTTGGACATTATAGTGAATTTCTTAGTAGACTTTATTGCTTTGGCATGTGAAGACTCTGCCCACCAGAAAACCCTTCAAAAATCTTATCGATAATCCGTTGTCCTTAATCCCTTAAAATAGCCCGGCTGCCTTTTTCCATGCACGATATCAAGAAAAATGATTCGCGTCTCCAGAACTTTGAAAATGATCTTATATTGCTTTTTGTAAATGGCAAAGCGATAAATCCGCCTTTTGGTGAGCAGGTTTTTTTCTGGAGAATAAGTTTCCGGGTTTTGAATTATCCGGTCCATTTTAGATTTCAGATCAGATACAAATTTCCCGGCATTTTGTGAGGAGTATTGTTCAATATACTGTTTGATTTCCAGCAAAGAATACAGGAATTGCTGCTTTACTTTTACTTCTCGCATGACCGGGTACTATGTTTAGTTTTGAGCGACCTGCTTCCAAAAATCGTCAAGACTCATTTCCGCACTCTGCTCGGCAGCCCAAATCCGTTGCCGGAGTGTCACGGCTGTCATACCGAATTCATCCTCAGTTTCGTTCGATTCTGTGTCTTCAAACTGAGTTACCCAAGCTTCGAAGTTAACCGGCATTTTTTCGTCTGAAAGCACCTGACTGCCCTGATCCTTTTGCCCGGATTTGAAGGCCTGTGCAATTAGTTTGTCAATTTCAAACAAAATAGCTTTGTCTTCCAGCAGTAAAAGCCGTTGCACCATTTGAATTTTTTTCTCAGCAACCGTCATGTAATTGAATTTTAAAACAAAAATAGTGATTTTATGGGAATGTTCAACCATATCGGCAAGACTGACAGAAAAAAGGCGCCGGTTATGGATTGCTCACGATGAAATCCACCTTTGATTTTTTTGATGAGGAATTTGAAGAGAAGGATACTTACAGTGGCGCGATGCTCGATGTGGGTTTTACCGTATTTTTTTAAAAGACCGGCATTCGCAACCCATTCCGTTATTTTGCGTTAAATATCGTCCTTTCCATTTTCCGCATGCGTTTTTCCCCGGGAATTCTTTTGTTTATTTTGCTGCTCCCTGTAGTGCTGACGGCGCAACAGGGAACAGCCCGTATCGTGCGCGGCCAGGTGACCGACACCGAAACGACGCTGCCGCTGTCCCGCGTGTCGGTGTCGGCGGCGGGCGGCAGCCAGATACGCTACACCAACGAAGAAGGGCGGTACGAGATCCGGGTGGATAAAAAAGCGGGCGAACTGCGTTTCGAAAGGCTGGGGCACCGCATGCTGGTGTTGCCCCTGAGCCCCGACTCCGTGCAAACGCTCGACGTGGCCCTGGAGCCTGAAAACCGGCAACTGCGCGAGGTGACCATCAAACCCAAAAAATACCGCAACAAGGACAATCCCGCCGTGGAACTGATCCGGCTCGTGATCGAAAACCGGGACAAGAACCGGATCGAAAACCTCACGACTTACCAGGACGAGCAATACGAAAAGATCATTTTCGGACTGGGCAAGGTGACCAAACGATTCAAAAACAATTTCCTGCTGCGGCCTATCCGTTTTATCTGGGAAAACGTGGATACCGTCAAGATGGCCGGCACGCCCGTGACGCCGCTGTTTTTGCAGGAAAACATGTACCATTTTTACAGCCGGAATCCGCCGAAACAGCAGAAAAGGTACCTGCACTCGGTCAAATCCGTGCGTTTCGGCGGGGCGGTGGACGACGAGGGCGCCGATAAATCGGTGCAGTACCTGTTTCAGGGCGTGGATATTTACGACAACAACATCACCCTGACGACCAACCAGTTTGCCAGTCCTATTTCCAACAACGCCCCGATGTTGTACCGCTACTACCCGATGGATACGTTCGTGGAGAACGGCCAGCGGATCGTGCGGCTGGAGTTTTACCCGCGGAACAAGACGGACATGCTGCTCCAGGGCGACTTGTTCATTGCCCTCGACAGCACCTACCCGGTCACACGGGTGCGGTTTATGGTCAATCCCAGCGTCAATCTCAACTGGGTGCAGTGGCTCCAGGTAGAGCAGGAATTCGACCGCGACCCGGCGACGGGGCGGCGCATCCTGGCGCGGGAAGATTACCGCATGTACCTTGGCCTGTTTTCCAAAAAACTGATGGGCATGTTCGGCCAGCGATTCGTGGAGCACCGCAACGCGCGCATCAACCAGCCGCTGCCCGCGGATACGCTGTTTAACCCCGCGGGCAAAATCGTGGTGCTGCCCAACGCCGACCGCTCGAAGGACTCCGTGTACTGGAACGCCACCCGCGTACCGCTCAACCAGGTGGAGATACTGGGCTACGAGAATATGGACAGCATACTGCGCTCGCCCTGGTACCGCCGCATGACCCGCGCCATGCGCCTGATGGCCGGCGGGTTCGTCGACCTGGGGCCCAAGGTGGAACTCGGCCCCCTGCACAATGTCTACGCCTTCAACGGCGTGGAAGGCAACCGCTACCTGCTGCTGGGGCGCACCACGCCCAAATTCAGCAAGCGCTGGCAAATAGAGGGGCAGGTGCAATACGGTACGCTCGACCGGCGCTGGAAAGGCGCGGCGGGACTGGCGCATGCGCTGGGCAAAACGGCCTACAATAAATTTCCCCTGCACCTGCTGCGTTTCAATTATGCCAGCGACCTGCGTATTCCCGGCCAGAACCAGTTTATCAACAACTTTATCGGCACCTCTATCGTGCGGGGCAGCAACGACAAGCTGCTGTATTGGGAGCAGTATAAACTGCAATACGAACGGGAATACAAAAGCAACTTTTCCTGGATGGCCGGCCTGGAGCGCGAACAACTGAAACCCGCAGGGGCGCTTCGTTTCGACCCCGCGGATGCCGGCGCCGCGGCCGGCCGGCCGGTGACCAGCGCCCGGTTCTTCGCCCAGGTGCGCTACGCGCCCGGCGAAACCTTTATGCAGGGTCAGAACGGCAGCCGGCTACAGGTAGCGTTTCGTTTTATCGCGCAACTGCGCTACACCCGCGGCGTGAAAGGCCTGCTCGGCGGCGAATACAATTACGACGACGTGTACCTGTTCCTGCAAAAATTCACCAACACGCCGCCGTTGGGTTACAACCGGCTCTCGCTGGAAGCCGGCGGCGTATTCGGCAAAGTTCCCTACCCATTACTGACCATACACCGCGCCAACCAAAGTTACCTCTACCAGGACAACGCCTACAACCTGATGAACTTCATGGAATTCATCAGCGACCGCTACGTGGGGCTCAACGTCAACCATTTTTTCAACGGCTTTTTTCTGAATAAAATACCGCTGATCAAAAAACTGAAACTGCGCGAAGTAGCCACCATGAAACTGCTCTACGGCGCCGTGTCATCGCGCAACCGCCCCGACGACGGCTCGGGCCTGTACCGTTTCCCGACGCTGCCCGACGGCACGCCCATCACCTACACGCTCGAACGCAAACCTTACCTGGAAGCGAGCGTAGGCATCAGCAATATTTTCAAGATCATCCGGATCGACTACGTGCGGCGGTTCAATTATTTGAACTTGCCGGGTACGACGCCGCATGGGATACGGGCGAAGTTGCAGGTGGAGTTTTAGACATTGCAGCAGTTCAATCACTTTGGCGCCCCAGTTTTCGGCGGCGACTTTTTGGGAGAGGCGCTGCCCGATGGCAAAATAAAGCAGCAACATTTCGCGGTTGATTAATCGGGCGGCAATAAGTTTGCACATGGAACTGGTGAGCGAGGTGGTAGAGCCAAATTAGACCTGGCAATTATTCCTTGAAATTTTTGTCTTGTTCTGCATTTCCAGTTTATACTTTCGGGGTATAACTTTGCAAAACAATGGCAAGAGACTTTTACCACGACGTTGTCTGGACGGCAATTAAACTATGGATAAAATAGGAAAATACCAGGACATCATTATCGAATTTCTGGAAGAGTATGCCAAAATAAAGCCCGCAAACCAGCCGGAAGTGGAGAACTATGTCATTGCCGACCGCGAGCACAACCATTTTCAACTCCTGCGCATTGGTTGGCAAGGACCTCAATACGTGTTTTCTGTGGTGTTTCATTTTGAAATTAAAAACGGCAAGGTCTGGTTCCAGCGCAATACGACGGAACTGGAGGTAGTGGATGTGCTGATGGAAAAGGGTATTCCCCGGGAAGATATAGTGCTTGGCTTCCGCCCGCCCTACGCGAGACCATATACGGGATTTGCCGCGGCATAATTGGGAGTCCGTCATCATTTCAAATCGTTCCGCAAGATGAATAATACAACTCCATATCTGCCGGGGGATAGCTTATGGAAAACCCAAAAAGAGAACCCCCTCGGCAATGAGCAAATCCCATGCTCCCCTTTGCCAAAAGAGTTCTCCCCTCAAATACCGGTATTGCGCCGTTTCTAAGCTACCGTTGCAACATCAGCTTCCGCGTCGTTATCCCTTCATCCGTTTTCAACCGGACAAAGTACACGCCATTATCCAGGTTTGAGCCCTGACTGGAAAGCCCGTCCCACCTGACGGCGTTCATGCCTTCCCCGGCCCGAATTTGCATCCACGCCACGGTTCTTCCGCCCGCGTCCATGATCGTCAGTTCGATTTCCTGTGCACGGGACAAGACGAAACGAAACGTCGTTTCGGAATGGAAAGGATTGGGCTGGATGTCGAAGGATTGAATCGCGCCCGGTTGGCTCGTGCCGGTGCTTGGCAGGCTGAACGGTACCGGGTTGTCAAAACTCCCCTCGTGGTAGTTGGGCGAAAAGTGCATCGTCTCCTTCAGGTTTTGCACTTCGCCCGATGCGCCGTCGAACAGTTTGAAATGCAGCAATTCATTACCCGTATTCGCGTACATGGTCAGGAAAAACAGATATGCCTGCAAGGGCTCGATAAAGATTGCCCGGGCCGAACCGCGCACTTCCGCGCCGGCGAAGGCGCCGAGTTCCATGTCTGGCGTCGTTGCATTGGCGTCGCCGGTCTGAAACATCCCGATGAGCGTCATGCTGTGCTCGAATTGCGCCGGGTTTACCGTCCAGAAAGTGGCGGGTGGCACGCCGGGCTCGCCGCCGCGGTCTTCGATCTGCCCGCCAGGCGATTTCAATTGCTGCGGATAAGTCAACGTACCCGTCTGCGCCAGTTTGATCTGGTAGCCGTTCGGCGGCTTCATTGTAGTCAAACTGCCTATCCAACCGGCAGTGCCGTCGATGTACTGCGCGAACGCCGTCTGGCTCTTGACGAGGTCGCCGGGTTGTGCCGGGAGCGAAGCCAGCGCCGTGTTGACCGGCAGCGCATAATCCGGGACGTACCCGATCCAGTTCCAGCCGGCCACGACCGGGATAGGCGCCGAGGCCGGGTTGAGTGGCGTGCCGACCAATTTGATCGTGTTCGTCTGGTTGGCCTGGTAGAGATACGACGAAGTGTTCTTCAGGGAGTTCAGCGCGCCATTCCAGCTGTCACCCCCAAAAACGCTGAATTTAGTTTGGTCTTTGATGAGGTCGTTGGCAGGAGACGGCAGGTTGGCCAGCACGGCATCGATGTCCGGGTTGGGGAAGCCGAGGTTGAACGATATCCAGTTCCAACCCTGCTTCAGGGGAATATCGCGCAGCAACAGGCTGTTGTTGCCGGTTACCACCCCCGGGTTGCCGGCAGAACCGACCGCCGTGTTGGCTGCAAAGACAGGATTTCCCGCCAGCGTCGCCGGGTATCGCAGACATTCCGAGGCGTCGAAAATCTCGAAGACCAGCGGCTTGTTGTTGTCGCCGGAGTTGCCGTAAACCGTCAGGAAGGCTACCCAATAGTTGTAGGCGGGCAGAAATTGCATTTTAGCCGTTCCGCGCAGTTGACCCGCGATGAATACGCCGATCTGGTCTTCAGGGTCCACCGATAACACGCCGTTTACCTGAAGTTTCACGGTCAGGTTCATGGTCAGTTCGTACTGCGCCGGGCTGAGGTTCCAGAACGGCGGGCGGCAGATGACGCGCACGCCCAGCGGCAAACCCTCGTCGCCACCCATAAAAAATGGATTTTGGCCCGTTTCGGTGTGCAGCATGATGGAATCCGTCCACAGGCCCAGTGCGAGCGAGGAATCCACCGAAAACTGAATATCCCGGATTTCATTGGGCATCAGTGTGCCGGTGTTAGGCGTTACGTGTACCCACGCCGGTGCGTTCTGAATACTGAATGGTACAGGGTACCCGCCCCGGTTGTGGATTTTGGCGCCGAGGGTTTTGTTTTCGTCCGCGTATTTGGTCACGCCGATGCTGTCGGTCAGCCAGGCCAGTTCGTTGCGGTCCACATAAAACTCCCATTCCGTTCCCACCAGCACGTTGCCGGTCAGGTCTTGTATGTTGTGCAGCTCTGCCCGCAGAATGTGGTTTTCATAAAACTCGTTTTGAAACAGCGGATCGATCACGATCTTATTGCCTACGCAGGTGATGTTCGCGTCGATGAGGGTGTTGGTGGTTGCATCATACAGCCCAACGTTGTTTTCATTCATCATGTCGGCCTGTATCAGTTTGTTGCAATTGACCGGCTTGTTGAACGTGAATGAAATCTCGTCGCCCACCTGGTACACGCCATCGGAAGGTTCGGGCGTGCCCACCAGGCTCGGCGGCTGGCGCTCGATCCGGCCTTTGATGACGTGGGAATAACCTGGCCGGTCGGCGACGTCGCCGGTACACAGCGCCACCGCGCGTATTTCATACGGGCCGTCTTCCAGGCCGGCGGTATTCCAGAAGTATTGGGTGAATACGGAACCGAGATTCGCTTTCAGCACCTCCGGGCCGGCATTGATCCAGGCGCCATCGCCGTTGGAGCGCCGGTATTGGACCCGTATCTTTTCGAGGTCCTCGTCCTTTTCATCATACCCGGAAAGGGTGATGCGGAGCAGGTTTTCATCGCCCGCCAGGGTATCGGGGTGGATTACCCAGTCCTGTTGCGGCACATTGATCTCTACTTCGCTGCAGGGTTCGATGAAATGCGCCCCCAAAAGAATGCTGGAAAAAAAGTTGGGATCGCCATCCAGCGGAAGCGATAGCGCGAAGTTGCGTTCGTATTCACATACCGAATACAGGGCAATTTGCAGACTGTCGTAATCATATTTCACCGGCCCGCGCTCTATGGTTACCGTTACCGGGGTGGAGGTGCCGTACGGGATGATAAACTGCTGGGTGGAATTCAGCACGGTACCGTTTAGCCTGATGACGGCGCCGTCGGGGTTGCTGCCTGCTATCACATTAAATCCGTAGGTCCAGTCTTCATTCGAGGCGCTTTGGTTGCCCAGCAGAAATTGAAACACGGCCTGTTCTTTCGCCGGAATATCCACGGCCGTGAAACTGTAACCCGGCGCCAATTGCAGGTTCGGGCCTTCCCGGTTAGCCGTTCCCGGTTCCCAGGGACAAGAGGACTGGCCCGATTTGAGGTTAAATACCGGCGTTTTGTATGCGGGGTCCATAGCCACATCCACTGAAAAGGCGTCGCCGGGTTCGTCGTCTTTGAGCACATAACCGGTGGTGATGCCTTTTTCGGTTCCCGTTCCCGTAGTGGCGGTATGGTTGAAAGACGCCATAAGTTTGATCGTTCCTTCAACGCCGTACCCATTGATGTCGCCGCCCAGCACCAGCGTGCTCAGGCTTTCTATTTTTTCCGACAAGGAATTTGATTCCGTGTTGGTACTGTCGCTTGTTTCGGAATATTCATAAGTAATGCCCGCGTCAAAAGAAATGTTCCGTATAAATTTGGCAGCCGCTTTTTGTTTGACATTATCATCCAAAATATTTTGCCACCGCGCCGCGGATTCGAGGTATTGGGCAATGTCGGCAGTATCCGTGGCCGTTTCCGCCAATTTTTCCAAATAGCGCATGACATTGTTTACGATGTGGAATTCGGAATACATATAAGTGGTTCCGAAATCCAGCGGCGAGATCATCGTCGTCACCGTCGCTTCGGCTTCGCAAATGGTGTCGTTGAAGGAAATTTTATCGGCAAAACCGAATTCTATATTCAAACCCGCGCCGACAAAGATGTCGGCGCCCATTGCGCCGCCGACAACCAGCTGTTCGTCGTTGGTGGAGAGCCTTTCGCTGAAACTGGCGCACACGTCGAACGAATTGCCGATGATGTTTTCGATGGTAACCGTTGCTTCCGTACCGATCGAATTCGTGGTGGAAAATTTTACAACCGGGACGCCGAAAATGGGTACGATCTCCACCTCGGGGCTAAAATTGACTACCGCCCCGGCGCCGACGCCGGCGTTGATCTCAAACTCGGCGGTGACAGTCCGGCAAGACTTCTCATTTTTTTCCAGGTAGGCATAACTCCCGTCGCCCGGCGGGTCGCGCAAGACCATGGTGGGTATTTCCGGCAACTGGGTCGTGAACGTATTCAGTTTGGAACGCACCCCGGTTACCAGCACCTGTTTCGTCAGGCTGGTTTCGTTGCCCTCCGGGGTGGTCGCGATAAACTGTATTGTTTTCAAATACGGCGGCGAGGGATTGGGTGCGCCGATTTTAGACTTATATTTCAACGTACCCCCACGCATTTGGGTGTCCAGCACCATTTCGGCCAATCCGTCGATGATCTGGAAATCAGCCGAATCGATAACACAGGTATTGACCGCAGAGCTGTAATATTTTTCCACCAGCCGAAGCGTGATGGACTCCGTCGATCCCTGATCCAACACAATAGTGGGACAGTTGACACCGTAAGGTTCCAGACCTTCGGCAATTACAATTTCAGGTTGAGCGAAGTAGAGGAATTCGAGGGTGGTGTCCCGGTCTTTCAAATCCACCTGCGATCCGCCCTGCACCTGAAATGCCGTTTTGATCGTTGGATCCGAATGTTCCACCACCGCCACGGTCATCTCCATGGGCGGCAGCTTGTCGAACTCGAATAGTCCGTCTTCTTCCGTGAGGGTAACGATACGTTCTAAGCACCCGTTTTTGGACCGCACGCTTACCCGGCAAATGGTGCCCGAGGGCGAAGCCGGATTGACGAGTATGGGCGCCTTGCAAAGCCCGCCGGCCACCTGTCCGCTGATTTTGCGTTTCTCTGTGTCGTAGAATAAAATGCCGGCAATTGGGTTGACCACATTGGTCACATCCCAAAAAGCGGGGGCAAACTTATGGTTGCCGAATTTCGGCGTAAGCTGTGCCGTCGTGCCGGGATCGAAGTCAATGACGAACTTGCCGGTCGAATCCGTATAGATTGCCGGGGTATAGGATTGTCCGTTGACAAGGATTTCAACATTTTGCGCAAAACAATCGGTGCCTTCAAATCGAACGTAACCGGACACGGCTACCGTGGAGCGGTCGGTGAAGTCTACCTGGTCTACCGACGTAACGCTGGGGTTGAGCGTCACCTGCCGGGTGGCCGGGGTGAAAACGTGCGGCGTTGTCGTCTGATTGGCGCAGAACGCCGACCACTCCGTGCCGAAGGTTTTGCCGGCGCCGGTCAGCACCGAGCCGGCGTTATTCAGCCGGTCGCCGCTGCCTTCATCCAGGGCAAACCAGATGCGCAGTCCGCGCTCCTGCGGGTCGCGGGATGCCTGGAAATGTTGCGCGATTTTGCCGGCAGTCAGGGTAGTGTCATACACGGCGATTTCATCGATCAGGCCGCCGAAGTGATCGGCCTTTCCGGCGCCGTCTTCGCGGGCGCCCAGTACCCAGGGATGGGCGGGGTCGGACCAGTCGCCGCTTACGGCGGGGAAGGTAGCGGTATTGATCAGTACGCCGTTTTTGTAAACAGCCAAACTTCCTGTCTGGCTATCATACGTAAAGGCGAGGTGCTGGTAGCCGGTACCGAGATGGCCGAAAGTTTGCGTAGCGCCGTTAAGAAAAACCCGGATGACGTTATTAATCCCGTCGGGTTCGAGTATCAGCCGGAATTCGGTGGCGCCCAATTTTTTGTACAGCAGGCATTGCGCGCCGTCCGGCCCGGCGCTGTTGACCCATAGTTCGAAGGTGAATTTTGGTGTCACGGAGAAATCCGGCAGGGTCGCATAATCGTTTTCAGAGCGGGTGAATTTGAGTGCGCGGTGGGCGTAAAAGTTCTTGGACGGTTGGGCCAGGAATGTTACCCCGGTGCCATAGCTCGCCGATTCGATTTTATAAAACCCCTCCGCGTTGGTCAATCCGGAGGTGCGTACCGGCGGTCGGTCGGGGTCGAACGTCGTTCCGCAGAAGTACAGGCGGGTGCGTTTGAATACATCGAAAGCTTTCGTACCTTGTTCTTCGTCCATTTTCCAGTAGTATTTCAAACCGGGTGTAGTGGAACCGGCGGTGCCTTCCATCACCTCGCCGAGGTCGATTTCATCGAGCCGGCGGTGGTAAATGCGGAGTTCGTCCAAACGGCCGGCCCAGCCGTCGTTGCCCGTGCGGCTGCCCAGGCTCAACTCCGCGGCGGATGGGATGGCGTTCATGGGCGCCAGTGCGGCCAAAACCCCGTCGAGGTACAAGCGGCCTTGTCCGTTGTCGAAAGTAAGCGCGACTAAGTGCCAGCCGTTTTTCGTCGAATCCGGGAAGATGGCCGAAAGGAACGGAGCGCCTGAAGCCGACACCGTAATACCTTCGTGTCCGCTCGCGCTGTTGATCGCCTGGATGTAAAGCGGGGATGTTGTCCCCAATTTCAATATCCCGGCATTGGCTGCGGCCGCGTCCGTTTTGATCCAGCAGCTCAGCGACCAGGCACTGCCGGCCGCGGGCAAATACTGGCTCGAATCGGCAAATGCGCCGTCCGCCGGCCCAAACCTTGCCGAAAAACCCTGCATGGGCATCAGCGTAACGAGCGCGCCTGGCACGGGACTTCCGTTGAGGGTTTGTACCTGCCCGGTTACCACGCCGTTGGGTACCTGGAAGCCGAGCGCTTTGCCGCTAAAGCCTTCTCCATAGAGGTTCACCCCGCGTACTTCATAATTGTAGGGTACGCCGGCGATTACGTTGAAATCGTTGTAACTGCGGGCGCTGCGGTCTACCCCGGTCAGGAAAACCCCGTCGCGGTAGAGGTGAAACCCTTCGGTGGAGGCCGGGCTGAGCGGGTCGATGACCCAGCTGATCTGGATGCGGTCGAGCAATTCGCCCTGGGTAGCCGTCACCACGGGCGCGGCGGGTGGCAGCAGGAAGCGCGCCCAGAAGCCTTGGTTGGCGATCAGTGTCTGGTTGTACGTGGGACCGACCAATAGCTCGCCCACCGAGGAGTTGTGCCGGTTTTTGGTGTTGACGGCGTTCGTGACGCTGCCGAAGTTGAAAAAAATGGTTCCTGTCGTTTCCTGGCTGCCCGCCGCGCTATTGTTGCAGGCCGGGTTTTGCGCCCGGGCGACCGGGCCGGCGAAAATGCAGAAACTCAACAGTATAAGTATATTGCGAATCCGTTTCATTGTTGCAGATTGAATGGTGAAGAAAAAAGTGAGAAGCAGGCGGTTAGCGTACCCATATCTCCACGTTGTCAATTGCAAAATCTTCGTCTGAGGCGTTCAGATTGGCGCCGATAAACAGCCAAAATGTATTTTGGGAAGTTTTGAAGGTCATTTCCACATCTTTGCTGAAATCGCTTTCATTCGGAAGGCCGATAACATTCATGACTGATCCGTTGATGGTCGATCCCTGGAAAGCTTCGCACCAACCGAGCAATACCTTATTGATAGCCGTTGGGGCTATTCCGGCCCAACCGCGGTCCGTGCCGCCGTCCCAGGTATCGATAAAATGGTAAGTGAAGCGCACCCGGACATGCGTATGCGGGATTCCGTTCAGGTTGTACTCCCGTTTCATCACGTGGTTGGCGGCCGGGTTGTTTGTCGGTGGCGCTACCGGTTTCGCCACATTTCCTGCTGTAAGCACCGGGGATGTTGGCATCCAAATTAATGCCGGGGCCGTTGTGGAGGAAGCGTTGCCGGAATAGATAGCTTCGTAAGCCGACCAGCCATCCAATCCACTTTCAAAATCGGTGCGGTACACCAGGCGCCAGTCATCGACGCCGTTGTAAACCAGGTGTCCACTGCCATTCATCGCCACGTTACCGGAAACCGTCGCATTGCCCGTGATGCTCGCGCCGCTGTCGTTGATCTGCATCCGCTCTGCACTATTGGCAAAAAGCGATATCGAATTATCGTTGAGGGAAAACAGGCCGCTGTCGTTGTCGCCGCTGCCGCCGAAGGCATACCCGTTGTTGTTGGCGCCAAACGCTCCCGGGGCGCCACCCCGGGCAAGCACGCCGCCGCCGACCTCCAGTGAGGCCGCCGCGGGCAGGGCGCCTTGCCCTACCGCGAGTTTGTCGACGACAATCTGGTTGTCCGCCCGCACGGTTCCGATGCTCGGAAATTTATTGTTTTGCCCGATCAGCGAGAGGGCATACGGCGCCGACGTGAGCGGTATGCGCGGCAGCATTTCCGCGGCGGTACCGATGGCTACACCGACATAGTACGGCTGGTCGAAGGGGACATTCAAGGGGTTGATCGTGCCGAGTACCGCACTGTACACCCCGCCGTTCAGTTCCACATCCTGGATTTCCGTCCAGAGGGCCGTGCCGGCAAGGCTGTCGGCATAAATCCGGAATTTCAAGTTGTAACTGCCGTCGGCGAGCGCCGTTCCGTCAATTTTTTTGAGAATACCCTGTATGCTGAGTTTAGCCTGGGCCTGGATTGTGGTAATCTGGGCGCTGATCAGAAGGAGGGCGGCCAGGAGAAAAAAGCGCGTAGCCTGTTCAAGAAAAAGAAGAGATTTCATTTTAAATTATGTTTGAAGGTTGAGAAAAATCGTTGATAAATGGACTTTGATGACAAAGGCGTTTCGGGCTACAGCGGGTATCATCCGCGGAGCATTCAGGTTTTTTCAGGCTACGTCGTGAACACGAAAAATTTTTTCGGAGCCGGTGCGGGGTATTCAACAACTCCCGGGCGTTCGTCTTACAGCGGTTTGGGGCCCGGTACCACGTTCTTTACCGGCTTCACTGTTTTCAGGTAGGCAAATACTGCTTTTAAATCTTCATCCGACATTTTGCCGATAGCCTTCCAGGGCATCGGCGGCAAGAGGGGGCGGGTACCATCAAGTCCTTTCGATTTGCCTTCCCGGATGGCTTTCATAAATTGCGCTTCCGTCCAGGCGCCTATACCGGTGTCGTCGGGCGTGAGATTGGAGGCAAAAGATACCCCCCAGGGGCCTGCGGCGGCCGTTGTACCCGGGCTAAAAACTGCGACGAACTCCTTTTTTATCAGTTCTTTCTTATTTCCTGCCGTGAAAGGTTCTCCAGCCTGGTGACCGGAGAACCGGAGCGACATATCAAGCGCGGGGCCGTTCGGCGTCATCATCTTGGGCGTGTGGCAGTTGTCGCAGCCCGCGAAACTGACAAGGTATTCACCGCGTTTCACCTGGGCGTCTTTGGACACATTGGCTTCGACGGTGGTAGGTTTTTCCGAAGGTTGTTGTTGGCAGTTGCTCAGCCAGAAGAGAGTGGCAAGGATAGCAAGGCAAAAAAATGGTTTTGTTTTCATCGCTTAATAAAATTGAAAGTGAATGAATGGTGTGGTAGCCCACACTACCGGGCATTTTCGGGGTTAGACCTTCCAGGTTTGTCAAACCTGGAAGGTCTGGACGCTTCACGAACAAAATGTCCAGTAGTGTGGTGGTAGCCTCACTTCAAAGTGAAGCGGTCGATTTTAATTCCGGGCGGCTTTGATGAGGATGCGTTCGTCGTCCAACTGGCCGGAGAGGTTCAGGCCGTCGCCGTTAAAGTCAATATCCAGTTTCAGCACTGCTCCATCCCTGGATTTGAGTTCAACTTCTTTGGCTTCATAATCTTCTTCGTAGTTACCGGTTTGGGTTTCGCCGGAACTGTCGCGGTAGATGAGGCTCCATTCAAAGCGGTTGTTTGGGCCGCTGTATGCTTCAAATTCCATGTTGGAAGCCAGGATGACTGTGCCCATGGTTTCCACGCCATCGATAGTAAATGACCTTAATTCCCATTTGCCGGCAATGGACTCGCCGAGGCTGCTGAGGCTGTTTTTGTTGTCATAGTCTTTCTTACAGCTGCTGAAGCCGGCTAAAACGACCAGAAGGAGGGCGGATGCCGCCAGGTTGATGTTTGAAAGAACGGTGTTCATTGCTTAAATAAATTTTGAAAGTGTGTGAATGGTGAAGGATCGAAGGTTTCAGGATTTCGGTATTAGAGTTGTTTTAGCGGAGACATTCGCCGTTTCTGTTGCAAAGGTGTGGCCGGCTGCAGCGGACGTCTTCCACTGAGCGTTCAGGTTTTTCAGACTATGTTGAATGGCAGGAAAATCTTTACAGATTATGTTGCATCTGCAAAATTGTATAGCGCGTAATACTTGAAAAACAATTAGTTACGTGTTGCGCTGGGCCGTATGCCAAACTCCTCGAAAAAAGCGTCGGAGAAATATTGAACGGAGGAAAAACCGGTGTCGTAAGCCACCTCGGAGACGGTGAGCGTGGTGCTGCGCAACAATTCGCGGGCTTTCACCAGCCGGATACCCCGGATGAACAGACTGGGCGATTTGCCCGTGAGCGCCTTTACTTTCCGGAAAATCTGGCTGCGGCTCATGGCCAGGGCGCGTTCCAATTGAGGCATTTCAAAATCAACGTCGGAAAGATTGGCTTCTATCACGCCGCGCAGTTTTTGCAAAAAAGCATCCTCCTGGTCTGCTTCCGGCGGTAGCGGATCGGCAGGAATTGCCGGGTCATGGAAAATTCGTTTACTAAAAAACGCCTGCACCCGGCGGCGGTTTTCGAGCAGTTGGCTGAGCGTGGCCAGAAGTTCTTCGCGGTGGAAAGGTTTGGTGAGATAGGCGTCCGCGCCGCGTTTCAGGCCGGCAATTTTATCATCCACGGTGGCTTTAGCGGTGAGCAATATGATGGGGATATGGCTGCTGCGCAGGTCGTTTTTCAGCGTATCGGTCAGTTCGTAGCCGTTCTTCAGGGGCATCATCACGTCGCTGATGATGAGGTCGGGCGTTTTCTCCAGCGCCATGTCGATGCCTTCCCGGCCATTTTGGGCGTACGTAACCTGATAAACATCCGCGAGGCAATTCCGGATATAAGCGGCCACATCGGCATTGTCTTCCACCAGCAGCAGCGTGGGCAGATCGCCGGTATCGGTGACGGTATTCATTATCCGGGCTTCCGGCATTTCAGGTTCCAAACCCGGCGTATCAGGCGGCAGGTGGCCGGCCGGTTCCGCCGCGCGCGTTACCGGCAGGGCTGCCAAAAACGCCGCGCCCTTGCCGGGTAAGTTGCGCAAAGCCAGGCCGCCCTCCATGAGTTGAATCAGTTCCCGCACCAAAGCCAGGCCGATGCCGGTGCCGCCCACGCCGGCCGACGCGGCGGACTGGGCAAAACGGTCGAATATTTTTGGCCAATCCGCTTCGGGAATACCCGGCCCGGTATCGCTGACCCGCAGCAAAATCCACTCCCCGTCTTTATGTTTAACAGGCGTCACCGCTTCATGCCAGCCTTGGGCCACCAGCGGCCGCCACTGACTGGCATGCGCAATTTGAAAATAAACATGACCGTTTTCGGGCGTGAATTTCAAGGCGTTGCCGAGCAGGTTGTGGAGCACATTTTGCAATTTTTCTTTGTCGAAATCCATCTCAAAAACGGGTATTTCGGTCAGAAAATGCAATTGAATCCGCCGGGCCTCGGCAAAGGAGTGGAAGGACTCGGACAGGTAGCGGCAGAAAGCGACGATATCGGTACGAACAGGGTGCAGGCGCATTGCCCCGGAGTCCAGCCTGGCCAGGTCGAGCATCTGGTTGATGAGTCGCAGCAGGCCTTTCCCGTTGCGCTCCACGATGCGGGCCATCTCCTTGATCCGGGCATTACCCTCCAGGCCTATTTCTATTGCCAGACCCAGGATGACGGTGAGCGGCGTACGGAATTCATGGGTAATATTGGTATAGAGGTGGGTTTTTACGGCATCCAGTTCTTTGAGCCGTTCGTTTTCCGCATGTTCTAATTTCCGTTTCAATTGAAAGGAGTAGAAATAATAGGCGCTTCCCAGGAGTATGACCGTGTACATCGACCAGGCCCACCAGGAAGCCCACCAGGGAGGATAAATGATAAAATGGAGCGTAGCCGAATGAGGACTCCAAATGCCGCCGCCCGTACTTCCTTCCACTTCAAACCGGTATGTGCCCGGGCTGAGCCGCGTATAATTGGCAAAATGACGGGTTCCTGCATCCACCCAGTCAGGGTCGGCGCCCAGCAGGCGGTACCGGTAGCGGTTTTCTTTCGGGTTGGCAAAATCGAGCAGGGCAAACCCGATGGTCAGGACGTTTTGGTCGTAACGGAATTTCAGCGTACCGTTACTTTCCTGATAATTAAATGGCTGGTTGTTGATGTTCAGGTCGGTAATATGTACCGGGGCGTCGTTATTTCTTTTGGGCAACTGATTGGGGTAAAATGCCGTCAGGCCGTTAACTCCGCCAAACATCAGTTGCCCGTCGGGGCAGCGGAAATAAGCGCCCGTGTTGAACTCATCGTCCTGCAATCCGTCGGTAGCCCTGTAATTTTGGAAATAAAAATCCCGCGGATTGGGATGAGCGTTTCGGCCGCGGGGCAGTGTGACACGGCTTAAACCCCGGTTGGTGCTCACCCAGAGATTGCCCGACTCATCGGGCAGGATGCCGTAGGCGACGTCATTGGGCAAGTCGCTGTTGCGGGTGTTGAGTTGAAAAAATTGCCCGCTTGCCTTGTCGAGGCGGTTGAGCCCGCCCCCTTTGGTGCCTACCCAGAGGTAGTCGTCCGGGAAAGCCGGGTCTTCGCAAAGGGAAAGCGTCGCATTGTAAGCCAGGCTGTGCGGGTTAGCGGGGTCGTTGCGCCAAACCTTGAACGCATATCCGCCCTTACCATCGGGGCGACCCTCGACCAGGCCTTGCGAGTTGGTGATCCAAACATGCCCTTTTTTATCGGGCAACAGCGCGTAGAACGATGAAACGGGGCCGAGCAGACCCGACAAATCGTAGGTAACTGGCTGGTCGGCAGACGGGTCGAAACACAACAATTTACTGCCGTCTTTGGAGGCCCACAGCATACCGGAGTGGTCTGTTGCCAGGAGTTGTGGCGTACTCAAGCCGAAGTTGTATACACGTTTGCTTCCGTCGGGGTTGGTGCGTACCAGCAGGCCCACATTATTTACGTGCCATCCGATACCCGTTTGGGTTTCGAGGTAAAACCCCGGGGGATAGGCCGCCTGGTCAGGGGAAAGATTGAATTCCCAGCCGCTCGTTCCTTGCCTGCCGGTTGCCATTTTATAGAAATCCCGGGAAATGAATGCTTCGCCCAAGCTGTTCACAAAAATGCGCGAAATGCTGTGCCCTTTAAAATAATGCCGGAATAAGGAAGAAGCCGGTTTGAATTTATGCAGGCCGTAACCGTTGGTGCCGACCCAGATATTGCCCGAGCGGTCAAACAAGGGCTTGCTGTGCGAATGTCCCGGCCTTTCGCAATTGAGGAATTTTTGGATTTGAAATTCATCTTTATCGCGTATCGCCTGCTGAAGCGCCGATTGGTCTTGGTACGGAATGTTGAGACCGCTCATCTTGTATTGTTTCAATTGCGGATAAAAATTCCAAATGCCGTCGATATAAGAAGCACTCTGAAAAACCATAGTGTTCCCTATTGCAAAGACGACCAGAATGCTGCCGTCTTTATTCGCATACAGTTCTAAAATATACGGCTTTGGCGCACCCTTTTCAGGTAGCGGCACAGGCTCAAACCTGTCGCTGCCTTTAACCAACCTGTAAGGGCAGTGGTTGCTGACTACCCAAAGGGTTCCATCCGGTCCGAGCGCGCCGCTGTTAAAGTTGTCCAGGTTTTCGGAGGCCAGGCCTTGCTCCTTGTCGGGGTAAACTGTTTCAACCTGCAATGCCGCCCGCAGGTCGGGGTTGCCGGGCGCCGGGCCTGTGCGTCCGGGTTTCCACTTCAAATGGCACAACCCGCGGGCCGTGCCAAGCCAAAAGGAACCATCGGACATCTCAATCACCAAGGATTGCGGTACGGCGGGCAACCCGCCCGGGCCGACGGGCAGCCGGTAAAATTTGCCGGTCTTTTTGTCGAACAGATTGAGGTCGCTGTTTTCGATGACAATCCAGAGATTTTCCCGCGAGTCTTCGAAAATATGCCGGACTACATTGCCGGAAATAGAAAAAGGGTCAAAAGGATCATTGGTGTACACCTTAAAATTGTAACCGTCATACCGGTTCAGGCCATCCTTGGTGCCGAACCAAAGAAAACCGTCCCGCGACTGGATCGCATGGAAAATCATGCCCTGCGACAGGCCGTCGGCAATAGTAATGTTCTCGTAGGGGATGTTTTGGGCATGAGATATACTCTGCACCGTCAGGAGCAGGAAGATCAATAATCCGTGTGCAAGACTACTCCTCAAAGAAAATGGCGGTTCAAAATGCAATGATTGCTTTTGTTAAGACGGTAAAGATATAAAAGAAACTGTACGGCGCAATAACAGAAGGCCGCTCCCGGTATACCCGGCAACGGCCCCTGCAATAGTTAATAATCCTATCCTATGACTATCCGGCATGGTTTTCATTTGATTTTTCAGATTTAATTTCCACCTGAAATCGAGCCGCTTTTCAATTGTTTTTCCACCGTTGCGCGGTCGAACTCCACCCGGGCTTCGGCTATTTTACCGGCCGGGTCGAGTTTATAGATACTCAAATAGGATACCCTGACCATATTTCCGGTGGCCGCTGCGCCCATAAAAGCGCCGGAGTTCGTACCGGTAACCCATCCGCGAATGGTCACAACGTTGCCGCAGACCATGATCTCGTCGATGCCGCGTTTAATGTCAGGGAAACCGGTTTTAAAGCCCAGGATGCGTTTTTTCAAACCTTCGCCTTGAACGGGTTCGCCGCCGAAATAGTGCACGGAGTTGTCGGCGCAATAGGAAAAAGCTTTGTCCACGTTGCCCTGATCGACGGCTGCCAGGAAAGCGCGCAGGTCGAGTTCGGCTTTGGCCGCGGGATCGGGCATGCCGGCCATCAGTTGCGCTTCTAACTGTTTTTGATCGAACTGCACGTGGATGGCCTTGATTTTCCAGGCGGCGTTCAGTTCGAACATGGTGTTGAACGGCACGGCAACGCGGTTGCCCGTGGCAGGGTTGCCCATCATAGGGCCGTCGTTTTTGCCCTTAAAGACGCCGCGTACAGCCACTTTAAAACCGGTTTCGACGTAGTCCAGAATTTCGTGCTTCATGTCGGGGAAAGCGGCTTTGAAACCCTGTCCCACGCCCAGCCAGGCTTGTTTGTTCACCGCTTGCGGCGCAAATGGCGCGTCGGCTTGTAAATCGTCGGCGAGCAGTTTTTCGAGTTCGGCCACGTTGCCGTTGTCGATCGCCTCGAAGTAGGTTTTCACGATGTCGGTCGGCGAGGGATAGTTATTGCCGGACGAGGAATAAGACAATAAGAACAGGCAGAAGGGGATGGCGAAAGATTTCAATTTTTTCATGGCAAAGGATAGGTTTTAATTTTTTAAAAAATTATGTAATGAATTGATAGTCACAGAAACCGGTTGTGTTTTATGCACCTGGTCAGGAACCATATTGTCGCAAGGAAACTGAAGAAGCATAAGGGCAGGGAGCGTTTCATCTTTTGATAATTTTGATGGCACAAAGGTGGCGGCCCCCTGTCTTGCCGGACAATCCACCGAAAGCAGGTTTTTCTTCTCCCGGAAAAAGGGGATTTTGTTGTTTTTGGAAAAAAAGAGTAGGAAAATGGCGGGGAATGGGGCAAGATTTGCAAAGCGGCTTAGAGGGTTTAGGGGGTTTAGGGGGTTTAGGGGGTTTAGGGGGTTTAGGGGGTTTAGAGGGTTTAGAGGGTTTAGAGGGTTTAGAATGAAACAATACGTATGAAACTTGTCATTATACTTTTTCTGTGGCCGTCTGTGTTGGTGGGACAACCGGCAGGCCAGCGGGACAGCCTCCTGCGATTGGCAGAAACTGCAACGACAGACACCGCCCGCGTTTGGGCGCTTATGGAGGCGGGCAAGCTGTATCTGAGCAGCCGGCCCGATACAGCCGCGTTGTATATCGGGCAAGCGTTGGCCCTGGCGGAAAAAACGGGCTTCGGGCCGGGCATCGCCAGGTGCCGTATCAACCTGTCATTTGCTTACAACAATCTGGGACGATACCGGGAATCGGTCGCCTTGTGCCAGGCTGTTATTCCGTTATGCGAGCGGCTGGGTCAGAAAAAACTGCTGGTGGCGGCCTATAACAACTTGGGCAATGCCTGGGACTTCATGGGGAGCCGCTGGCAGGCCATCGATGCTTTTTCCAATGCCCTGCGCGCCGCCGAAGGGGCGAATTTGCCGCCACATTTTATCCTCACCGTGCGCAACAACATCACCCGACAATACTACGATTTGCAGCTGTACGATAAGGGCGGCGCCTACGCGGAACAGTCGCTGGAAGAAGCCCTCGCGCTTGGCGATTCGACGGCGGTGGCTTATGCCTTGCAATACATGACCGAGGCGGCGCTTCATTCCGGGAAAAAAGATGCCGCCCTGGGCTATTGCCGGCGGATTGCCGCCATCGCTCAAATGGAATCCTTGCCCCTTCTGCGGGTATTCGCTTTAAATAACCTTGCCGTTTTAATCTATGACCGCCAACCTGCCGAAGCGGAAAAAATGCTCGGCGAAGCCCTGTCGCTCTCCCGGCAATCGGGCGATCTGTTCGGCGAGATCAGCGCCCTGCAAACGCTGGCCCGCTTTTCCCTGTATCAAAAAGACCTGAAGGCTGCCAAAAACTACGCTCAGGAAAGCCTGCAAAAAACGACGGCAGCCGGTATCGACGACGAAACGGCAGCCTGCTATCAAATACTCTCCGACATCGCGCTGGCCGGGGGCGACATCCGCTCGTTTCGCGACTACCGCCGGCGCTTCGCGCAAATGAGCGATACCCTGGCCAACAACGCGCTCGTACACGCCACGCAGGAACTGGAAACCCAATACGAAACCGAAAAAAAAGAACAACAAATTGCTCAGTTAGAACGCGAACGGGAACTGCAACAACTGCGCCTGCGTCAAAAAAACGGCCTGATCATAAGTCTGGCGGCCTTATCCGTCCTGTTGTTGGTCACCGGGACGCTCACAGTCCGCAACCTGCGCCATCGCCGCCGGCTGGCAGAACAAGAAGTCGAAATTCAGCAACAACAAATTATTCAACTGAAACAGGAACAGCAATTGTCCGTGGCCGACGCGGTGTTGCGCAGCCAGGAAGACGAGCGCAGCCGCCTGGCCCGCGACCTGCACGACGGCCTCGGCGGTATGCTTTCAGGCGTCAAACAATCCTTGAACGGCATGAAAGGTAATCAAATCCTCACGGAAACAGCGGCCGCGGCGCTCAGCCAGGTCATCGGCGACCTCGATCGCTCCATCGGCGAACTACGCCATATCGCCCGCAACATGATGCCCGAAGCCCTCGTCCGCTTCGGCCTGCGCGACGCCCTGCACGATTACTGCGATCATCTTCGGGTGAGTTCCGGCCTGACCGTCCATTTCCAGGCATTCGGCCTTGAACAACGCCTGCCGCAACAAACCGAGGTCATCCTGTTTCGCATCGCGCAGGAACTGCTGAATAATATCGTGAAACACGCCGATGCCCGCACGGTGCTGGTGCAACTGATGGAAAACGACGGCCGCGTAGGCCTGACCGTGGAAGACGATGGCAAAGGCTTCGACCCGGAAAAAGTGAAAACAGCGCCCGGCGTGGGCTGGCTCAATATCCGCTCGCGGGTGGAGTACCTGGGCGGGACGCTGGATCTGCGGACGAGTCCGGGAGGCGGAACTTCGGTGAGTGTGGAGTGCGGGGTTTAGAAGGCTGCTTTTAATAACTTTTCAAATTTCAAATTTCAAATTTGACTTAAAATGGAGATCAAGTCAAATTTGAAATTTGAAAAATACCGGCCTAACTCAGCAGCCTGTGCTCCAGCGCCACCTTCACCATCGCCGCCGTATTCTTTACCCCGAACTTGGCCAGCAGATTTTTCCGGTGGCTGTCTACCGTGAGCGGGCTGACGAAAAGTTTTTCCGCGATGTCGTTGTTGGTCAATCCTTCGGCGATGAGTGCCAGCACTTCTTTTTCGCGGGCGGTGAGCAAGGGTAGGGGAGCGGCTTTGGCTTCGGGCGTGATCATCACCTGGGCGGCTTCCTGGCTCATAAACATGCGGCCCCGCCACGCGGCGGCGATGCCTTCTTCCAGTTCTTCTTTCGAGGCATTCTTGAGCAAATAGCCGGAGGCGCCCGCTTCGAGCATGCGGGTGATATAGCTGCGTTCCTTGAAGGTGCTGAGCCCCAATATTTTCAGCCCGGGACGGGCTTTTTTCAGCATGGCGCAGAGTTCGATGCCGTTCAGGTCGCCGAGGTTGATATCGGTGAGCGCCACCTCGGCGTCGGCGGTTTTAAGGGCTTCGATGGCCACATAGCCGTCGGTGGCGCATCCGGTGATCTCCACGATGCTGGAGTCGGCGAGCAAGGCTTTGATGCCGGCAATGACCATGGGGTGGTCGTCGATAATATAAGTGCGGATCATAAGGACAGGTGGTTTTGACGGGACAAAGATGCTGTTCGGGCTTGTCCGAATGCCAGTTCATATTCTGTTCATCTTTTGTTCATTTCTCCATACAGCTGCCGATGCCGGCGGTTGACCGCCAGGCGTCGTTTGTTTACGATGATCCGTTGTTTGTTGACACCGGCTTTTGGCGCTATTCCAAACCGGATATTCTTGCCAAAAAATACAAAGTTTTATGAGCAAGAACTTATCCATCCTCGCGGCCTTACTTTTTTTGGCCGCCCAACTGCACGCCCAACTGGAGCCGGATGCCGGCAACTGGAAAACCTGGTTTATTTCCTCGGGCAAAGATTACCGCCTGGCCCCGCCGCCAGCCTGGAAAATGGAAATCGCGGAAGTCCTTTCGCGGCAACAAAAGCTGGATTCCGCCGGCCGGCAACAGATCCTGTACTGGAACGCCGGCTCGCCCGGCTACCGCTGGCAGAAAATGATGGCCAAACTGTGGATGATGGACACCAGCAACAACGGCGTGCTGGCCAACATGCTGCTCGGCGTGGCGATCTACGATGCCACTGTTGCCGCCTGGGACAACAAGTACGCCTTTAAACGCCCCCGCCCTTTTGCCGCCGACAGCCGCATAAAGGCCTGGGTACCAAAGCCGGAAAGCCCTTCCTATCCCTGCGAACATTCCGTGGCAGCCGGGGTGGCTGTAAGTATTATCGGGCATTTTTACCCCGCTTTGGCCGATTCGGTGCAACGTATGGCGCAGCGGCTGATGGACGCGCGCATCGCTGCCGGTACGGCATTCCCCGGCGACACCCGCGCGGGTTTTGAACTGGGCAAACGTATTGCGGAAAAAGAGATCGAATACACCAAAGACTTTACGCCTAAATCGGCCTGGAATGGGAAAATACCGGAGGGGCCAGGATACTGGAAGGGGGAAAAGCCCATGTTCCCGAACGCCGGCCTTTGCAAAACCGTGGCGCTCACGAGCGGCAGCCAGTTTCGCCCCGGCCCGCCGCCCGACTTTGCAAAAGACATGGCTGAACTGAAAAACTACAAGCCGGGCTTCCGCGCGAAAGCCAATGCCTTTTTTTACGCCAGCCAGTACTTTGGCGACGACCTGCTGGATAAAAAAATATTCGAACACAACCTGCATCTCAATCCGCCGCGGGCGGCCCGCATCTATGCGGCAACGGCCGTGGCCACCTACGATGGTTTTGTTGCTTGCTGGGATGCCAAATACGCCTATTGGGGCATTCGTCCGGATCAATATGATACCACTTACGTATCGCTGGTGCCCACGCCGCCGTTTCCGGGTTACCCTTCCGGCCATGCCATGATCTGTGGCGAGATTGAAGAACTGTATGCCTATTTCTTCCCCGCCGACAGAGCCTATTTTCAAAAAATCGCCAAAGAAGGGGCCGAATCCCGTTTCCAGGCAGGCATCCATTTCCGCACCGACAATGAGGTGGGCCTCGAATTGGGCCGAAAGGTGGCGGCCCTTGTCGTGCAAAAAGTGAAAGGCGATGGCGCCGACAACGCCCCGGCGCCGGAAAAGCCAAAAAGTGCAGGTTCCAGGTCGGCTAAAAAAGGATTTCGATAAATAATGAATAATGACACCTATCCGCTCAAAAAAACGGCAAGAATTGCCGGCTTTTTATTCCTTGTCTGGATCATTACCGGCCTCTTCGGCCTGATGTACATCCCGGCGAAAATCAACATGCGGGGGGAGGCCGCCGATACGGCCCGGAATATCCTGGCCAACGAATTCCTGTTCCGCACGGGCGTCGTGGTCGATCTTGCCGGTGCCGCCATCTGGATCTTGTTGGTTTTGGCTTTCTACCGCCTGTTCCGGCAGGTGCATGAATTCCAGGCCAAACTTTTGGTGGCCTTCGTCCTGGCGCAGATACCGGTCGTATTTATGACAGACGCCTGCAATATGATGGCGCTCATGTTGTTTAAGGGCGATTTGGCGAAGGCGCTCGAGCCTGTTCAGCGGGAGGGCCTGGGGATGGTTTTTCTTAAGATCAATACTTATGTAACTTTGGTTCTGGAATTTTTCTGGGGTCTGTGGCTGTTGCCCCTGGCAGTGCTGACGTACCGGTCGGGTTTTTTGCCGCGCTTTTTGGGGATATGGTTGTTTGCCAACGGGCTGGCTTACCTGGTTTTGTGTTTTACGGGAATATTGTTCCCTTCATACGGTGAAACGGTTTACAAAATTGCTTTTCCCGTATTTTTCGGCGAAATGGCGCTGATGTTGTGGCTGGTAATCAGAGGGGCGAAAGACGACGGTGCGCAGATGAAAAAGCATGAATACGAAAATTGATATAAAACGCCTGACCCTGTTTTTCAAGATTGGTGCGGCTTATTTGTTGGTTTGGGTATTGTACGACCTGACGAATCATCCATCCGGCGAATTTCAGCAGCGCGCGGTCAATGAGGTGTGGCGGGCTGTTTACATCGTCCTGGCCAATTACTGGTTCTTCGAACATGCGCTGCCGGCCTTGCAATTCAGCTGGAAAGGGCTGCCGCGCAACATATTGTTGCTCGGCAGCCAGTTTTTATTGTATTCCTTCGGCTTGTACGCCTGGCGGTATTTGGGTATTCTCCTGCACATCCATACTTCTTTTAAGGAATATGAAACTATTCCCGACGGGGCCTGCGACCAGTTTTCCGCCAGCATGTTTTCTGTTTTCTTCTTTGCCGTAATTCGCCATATTTACGATCATATAAAACTGAAACAGTCCGCGCAACAGTTACTGATAGAAAAACAACAGGCAGAACTAAACTATCTCAAGTCGCAAACCAACCCGCATTTTTTATTCAATACCCTGAACAATATCTATTCCCTGGCCAGCGACAAATCGGATCTCGCACCGGAATCTATTTTGCGGCTGTCGAAAATCCTGCGTTTTATGTTATACGAAACAAGCGGAAAACAGATCGGCATAGAACAGGAAGTAAAAGTGATCAGCGACTATATCGCCCTGGAAAAACTGCGGCACGACGAATCTCTGCGCGTCAGCTTTACCTATGACATCGAGGATATGAAACACACCCTGCCGCCCTTGCTGCTGATCCCCCTGGTGGAAAATGCCTTTAAACACGGCGCCGCCGAAACGCGGCGCCTGCCCTTTGTCGATATTCACCTGTCGGTGGATAAGCGGCAATTGTTTTTTTGCGTAAAAAATTCCGTGGAAAAACCGGCCGAAGAAGGTTCGGTAAAAGAGAATATCGGACTGTCCAACCTCCGCCGGCAACTGGAATTGCTCTATACGGATTATAAACTGACGGTACAGCGCCTGGAGTCGGAGTTTGTCGTTGTTTTAAAAATAAATCTGTCCAGCCATGTCTAAACTAAGGTGTATTATCGTGGAAGACGAACCCCTGGCGGTGAAAATCCTGTCCGGGTACATTGCGCAGGTTCCATTCCTGGAGTTGCAGGGGACGTTCAAGGACGCCATTCTCGCCACCGAATATCTGCAGGACAATGATACCGACCTTATTTTTCTGGATATTCATCTCCCGAGATTAAAGGGCATGGCTTTTTTAAAAACACTTACCCACCCGCCGGCAGTGATCGTTACCACTGCCTACCATCAGTATGCCGTGGAGGGGTTTAGTCTCAATGTAACGGACTATTTGCTGAAGCCTTTTGAATTCGAGCGTTTTCTGACCGCCGTCAACAAGGTGAAAAACACAAGGCGGGAACCGGCGGAAACCCCGGAAAAAGATTATATTTTCCTGAACGTTCAGAAGAAGCGGGTAAAAATCCTGTTTTCAGAGATTGCCTATATCGAAAGCCAGCGGGAATACGTCAAAGTGGTGACCACCAAAGCGTCCTACCTCTCCAAAATGAGCACGCATGAAATTGAGGGGCTGCTGCCGGCGCATTTGTTCCGGCGGGTACATCGCTCTTTTATCATTTCCGTGGACAAGGTGCAATCGTACACCGCCGAATCGGTGGAGGTGAATGGCGTGGAAGTGCCGGTCGGGCGGGGGTATCGCGAGGTGGTGGAGGGGTTATAAATAATTTTTCTCAGAAAGTGTAAATTTAACACTTTAAAGAAAGTACTTGAAAATCAACAAGTTAAATACAAAAAACTTCTTTGCTGACAAAAAAGTGACCGCCCCAAAACCGTCAACCCCTTGCAAAATCCACCCTGCCCCCCTATGTTTGCCCCCGATATGAACATCACCGCTCAAAATTGTATGTGTACCTGTTGTTGCTGTTGCCCTCGCGCGCCGAAGGGAACGCTGAAAAGGTATACGTAAGGTTTAGCGGAATTTTCATACGCTCGACGTAGATCAACAGCCCTTCGGAAGTGCACACTCCCGAAGGGCTGTTTCTTTTTGATCACCTAAACATTACCGGTTCGTATGACTGTTGTGTCCGACCGGCTCGACGCCATGCGCGCCGGGCTGAACAGCCGAAGTATTGTCCAAAACCTGCGTTATCTCGTGGAACGATTCCCGGGGCAGGTGTCGTTTTCCACCAGTTTCGGGCTGGAAGACCAGGTCGTCACCCACCTGATCTTCGACAACGACCTGCCCATCCGGGTTTTTACGCTCGACACCGGGCGGTTATTTCCGGAAACGTACTCCACCTGGTCGCGCACCCTTGAACGATACCGGCGCCCCATCGAATCCTTTAGCCCCGATGCCGAACAACTCCAAACCTTCCTCACCGAAAAAGGCCCCAACGCCTTCTACGAATCCGTCGAAAACCGCCAGTCCTGCTGCCATATCCGCAAAGTCGAACCCCTGAACCGCGCCCTTCAAAACCAGGCCGTCTGGATCACCGGCATCCGCGCCGAACAATCGCCCAACCGCCTGTACATGTCCGACCTCGAATGGGACGACGCCCGCCAACTCGCCAAATATCACCCCCTTTTCGACTGGACTTTTGAACAAACCCGCACCTTCATCCGCGAACATAATATTCCGTATAACGCACTGCACGACAAGGGTTTCGTCAGCATCGGCTGCGCGCCCTGCACCCGCGCCATCCGCCCCGGCGAAGATTTTCGCGCCGGCCGCTGGTGGTGGGAGGATGCTTCTAAGAAAGAATGCGGTTTGCACGAGGTGACATCTCCGAGGCACGAGGAGGTGTCATCTCGATAAGGCATGAACCGAGGTGACACCTCCTCGTACCTCGGAGATGTCACCTCTTAAAATGAATAACATGAAAAGTTATCAGCTCAATCATCTCGACGAACTGGAAGCCGAAGCCATTTACATCCTGCGGGAGGTGGCCGGACAGTTTGAACGCCCGGCGTTGTTGTTCTCCGGTGGAAAAGATTCCATCACGCTGGTGCGGCTGGCCGAAAAAGCGTTTCGTCCGGGCAGATTTCCGTTCCCACTTGTGCACGTGGATACGGGTCACAATTTCCCGGAAGTGCTGGAATACCGCGACGAACTGGCCGCGCGCCTGGGCGAACGCCTGATTGTACGCAAAGTGGAAGATACCATCCGCGAGCGTCAACTGGTCGATCCCGGCGGCAAATACCCCAGCCGCAACGCCCTGCAAACCTACACCCTGCTGGACACCATCGAAGAATTCGGATTCGACGCCCTCATCGGTGGCGCCCGGCGCGACGAAGAAAAAGCCCGCGCCAAAGAACGCATATTCAGTCACCGCGACGAATTCGGCCAATGGAATCCCAAACACCAGCGGCCGGAACTGTGGAACATTTACAACGGCAAAATCCAAAAAGGCGAAAACATCCGCGCTTTCCCCATTTCCAACTGGACGGAACTGGACGTGTGGCGCTACATCCGCCGCGAAAACATCGAACTGCCCTCCATTTACTCCACCCACCGCCGCGCCTGCGTCGAACTGGCCTCCGGCCAGCTGCTCGCCGTCACGCCCTTTATCAAAATAGACGCGTCCGATAAGATCGTGGAAGCAGAAGTGCGCTTCCGAACTGTCGGCGATGCCACCTGCACCGCCGCCGTCCGCAGCCGCGCGCTCACCATCGACGACATCATCGAAGACCTGCTCCAAACCCAAATCTCCGAACGCGGCGCCACCCGCATCGACGACCGGGTGTCGGAAGCCGCTATGGAAGACAGAAAAGTGAACGGGTATTTTTA
>CALEYM010000756.1 GCA_937926185.1 uncultured Bacteroidota bacterium
ACTTTAACCCCGCCCCACCGCTGAATATCCGGTTGCACTTCCATTAGATTTGGAACTTTTTATCGCTTTTTTTGAAATTTTTGACTTTGCCAGGTGTTGAGTGGTCTTACCTTCAAAACTCAAAACTCAAAAGTGGATCACTTTATTGAAACAAACCGCGGCGCCTGGGATCTGCGCGCGGAGGTGCACAAATCATCCGCCTTTTACGACGTGGAGGGCTGGAAAAAAGGCGCAACCAGCCTTAATGAGATCGAACTGCGCGAAATAGGCGACGTGACAGGCAAAAAACTGCTGCACCTTCAATGTCATTTCGGGCAGGATACCCTTTCCTGGGCCCGCCTCGGCGCCCGGGCGACCGGATGTGATTTCTCCGGCCAGGCCATCGGCTATGCCCGGCAATTGGCCCGGGAAAGTAACCTGAATGCCCGCTTCGTTTGTTGCAACGTATACGATTTGCCCCAATATCTCAAGGGCAAATTCGACATTGTTTTCAGTTCCTACGGCGTCATCGGCTGGTTGCCCGACCTCGATCCCTGGGCGGCAGTAGTGGCGCATTTTGTCAAAAAAGGCGGCTTTTTTTACCTGGCCGAGTTTCACCCCGTGGTGTGGATGCTGGATGAAAAAATGGAGTTTATCAAATACCCCTACCACAACGCCGGGGTCATCGAAAACGAACAGACAGGCACCTACGCCGACCGCAATGCCGGCATCGAATACAAGGAGTACGGCTGGAACCACAGCTTGAGCGAGGTGCTCAACAGTTTGCTCCGGCATGGGCTACAACTGGAGTTTTTCAATGAATATCCCTATTCACCTTACGACTGTTTTGATAAAACCGTGCGCGGCGCCGACGGGAATTACCGCATTCAGGGGTTGGAAGACAAAATTCCGATGGTGTTTTCTTTGAAAATGGTTAAGCGGGTTTAACGGGTTTAAGGGGTTTAAGGGGTTTAAGGGGTTGCGGGTTGCGGGTTAACAAAAACCAAGGGTACAATTTTATTTTTTATTGTTTTGGATACAATCAACGCAATTATTCTAAAAAGTATGGATTTTTCGCCCGCAACCCGTCCCGAGGCCTCGGGACAACCCGCAACCCGCAACCCGCAATCCGCAATCCGTAAAGTGTATGTCCTATTTGAACGATCTTTTCCGGAAAAAATCCATTCCCGATGCCATAACCACTGCCGAAAGTGAAACCGGCGATGTGGCCGGCCTGCATAAAAGCCTGCGCGTGGTAGACCTTACGGCGCTCGGCATTGCCGCCATAATTGGCGCCGGCATTTTCAGTACCATTGGTTCGGCGAGTTACAACGGCGGTCCGGCGGTGATTTTTCTGTTCATTTTTACGGCTCTGGCTTGCGGGTTCGCGGCGTTTGCTTACGCGGAATTTGCTTCTTTGCTTCCGGTGGCCGGGAGCGCCTATACGTATTCTTACGTGGCCTTCGGCGAACTGATCGCCTGGATCATCGGCTGGGCGCTTATTATGGAATACGCGGTGGGCAACATCACGGTGGCGGTTTCCTGGTCGGGTTATTTTACCAGTTTATGTGAAAGCGCCGGCTGGCACGTGCCGGAATGGGCGCAGATCGACTACGTATCGGCGCGCGACGGATTTGCCGTGACAGACGGCCTGCTGAAAGGCGGCGCCACGATGGGAAGCCTGACAGATGCGCAGCGGGAGGCCTGGCTGGCCTGGACGAATGCTCCCAGCCTGGGCGGCCTGCGCGTCATACTCGACATTCCGGCCATGGTGATGTCCATCCTGATCACGGCGCTGGTGTACATCGGTATCCGCGAGTCGAAACAAGCCGGCAATCTGCTGGTGGTGTTGAAACTGATCGTGGTGTTTCTGGTGATTATCGTGGGCGCTTTTTATGTGGATACGGCCAACTGGCATCCTTTTGCCCCCAACGGCTTCGGCGGAGTGATGGCGGGCGTGTCGTCGGTGTTTTTTGCCTATATCGGTTTCGACGCCTTATCCACCACGGCGGAAGAATGTAAAGACCCGCAGCGCGACCTGCCCCGCGCCATGATATATTCGATCATCATTTGTACAGTGCTGTATATTTTCATTGCCCTGGTGCTGACGGGTATGCTGAGCTACAAGGAGCTGGATGTGAACGACCCGCTGGCTTACGTTTTCGACAAACTCGATCTTAAATGGTTTTCCGGTATCATAGCCGTCAGCGCGGTGGTGGCCATGGCGGGCGTTTTCCTGGTGTTCCAGCTCGGTCAGCCGCGTATATGGATGGTGATGAGCCGCGACGGTCTGCTGCCGAAAAAGTTTTCGCGTATCCATCCGCGCTACCGCACGCCGGATTTCTCCACTATTATTACCGGGCTGTTCGTGGTAATTCCCATGCTGTTTATTCCCAGCGACACCGTGCTGGACCTGTGCAGTATGGGTACCCTATTTGCCTTTGTGCTGGTATGCGCGGGCGTACTGAAACTACAGATGACGCCGGATGCCCCGCGCGGCAAATTCCGGACGCCCTACATCGATGGCAAATGGTTGTTCCCGTTGTTGGTGGCTGCCGGCATCGCTTATTTATTTACCCAACACAGGCCGGATACGGTTGCCTGGCTCGCCAATGCGCCACAGATATTCGACGTGGAAACGCTGCTCAGCCGCATGGATCATCAGCAGGCCGAACAAACCGTGAATATCGCTGTTCGGCAGGACAGCATCGGCTTCGCGGCTGCAGGAAATGACCTTGCTCAATATCTGGGACAGCTGGGACACGAACAATACGCTGCTTTCGTCGGCTCGTTGCCCCTGCCGGAAAACCTGAAATTTGAATCCGGCTGGGCCTTGTTTCAACACAAAATTCCGATGTGGCTGTTTACATTTACCTGCCTTTTTCTGGTCGTCCTGAGTTTCCGGAACCATCTTTCACTCATCCCTGTTTTGGGTCTTACTTCCTGTTTATACATGATGGCTCAAATACCCGCCAAAAGCTGGTTTGGCTTTCTGGTTTGGCTGCTGATCGGTTTAGTGATCTATTTCGGGTACGGACGCCGGAACAGCAAGTTGAGCAAGAAGTGATGAGTGATGAGCTCATCACTCATCGCTCATCGCTCATCACTCATCACTCATCGCTCATCTCATGCGTAAAAAACTGATCGTACTGACCGGGGCGGGTATTTCCGCTGAAAGCGGCATCAGTACCTTTCGCGATGCAGGCGGGTTGTGGGAAAAACACCGCATAGAAGACGTGGCTACGCCGGAGGGTTGGAGAAAAAACCCCGAATTGGTCTTGCGTTTTTACAACCAGCGCCGCGAACGCTTGCTGGCTGCCGAGCCCAATGCCGGGCATCGAGCCTTGGTGGAACTGGAATCGAAGTTCGACGTGCATATTATCACGCAGAATGTGGACGATTTGCACGAAAAAGCTGGCAGCCGGCAGGTGCTCCACTTGCATGGTGAATTGCGCAAGGTGCGTTCCGAACGGTATGAAGACCTGGTGTATGACTGGGAAGGCGATATCAAAATAGGCGATTTATGCGAACGCGGTTTTCAGTTGCGGCCGCAAGTAGTATGGTTTGGGGAGTCGGTGCCTATGCTGGTGCCTGCCGCGAAACTGGCCGGCGAAGCTGAAATATTTCTGATCATCGGCACATCTTTGCAGGTATATCCGGCAGCCAGTCTGATGATTTATGCAAACCGGTATATTCCATTTTATTACATTGACCCAAATCCACAGGTCAACTGGGAACTGGGCCAAATGCCCAAACTAAAGATCATTCCCGAACCGGCAAGCACCGGGGTTCCGAAAATAGTGCAGGAATTGCTGGCAGGGGGAGATTGAATGAAACATCGAT
>CALEYM010000757.1 GCA_937926185.1 uncultured Bacteroidota bacterium
TTTCGCCTGGTATCTGTTGCGGGTGTATATCCTGGGTTTATTCAGCCGCTCCTTTCGAACACAAAATATGCGCATGGAGAGAATGCAAAACGTAGCGTTAACGACAAGTAATTAATCATCAACCATGAAAGTGTCAGATTTTATTGAAGTAAAAGACCCGGGAGTAGCCGCGCATTACCGCGACAAAAAAGCCTCGATGGGGCATTTTGTACAAGACTATATCAATGAAAAAATTGATATCAACACCGATTTAATGGAAATGCTGCGGCACAAAGACGAATTGTTCACGTATGATTATGTCTGGCACCATTATAAGTTTTTCTTTTCCCGGATGATCCCGGAAGTGGTAATCCACTCCAAAAGTCAGGATGAACGCATCGTGCGCAGCCACTACGACAACAAAAACGACCTGTTCAACTGGTTTCTCGGTCCGCGTATGATCTACACCAGTTGTTATTTCCATGATCACAACGAGTCGCTGGAAGCGGCGCAGGACAACAAAATGAACCTGATCGCCCGCAAAATGCAACTCAAACCCGGTGAAAAACTGCTCGACATCGGTTGCGGCTGGGGTACCCTCGTGGCGCACATGGCCAAATATTACGGCGTAGATGCCACGGGCGTTACCATCGCGCAGGCCGGGGCAGATTGGGGAACCCGCCAGATTGAAGAATACGGCGTATCGCCCGACCAGGCCCGTATCTGGCGTATGGATTACCGCGATATACCCCGCGACCGGAAATACGACAAAATTACCTGCCTTGAAATGGCCGAACACGTCGGAATCAAATACTTCAAAAAATTCATGAAGCAGATATACGACATGCTGGCCGACGACGGTTTGTTTTATATGCAGATCGCCGGCTTACGCGAACGGGATAGCCTGTTCCAGAAGGAAAACCGGGAAGACCTGGTATGGGGGCTTTTTATGAACGAGTACATCTTCTCCGGGGCCGACGCGAGCATGCCGCTGCATTGGGACCTTAAACGTATTGAAAAAGTGGGCTTCGAGGTGCACAGCGTTGAAAACATCGGCATACACTACGGCAAAACCATCCACTATTGGTACGACAACTGGATGCGCAACAAGGAAAAGGTGTTGGCCAAATACGGCGAACGGGTATTCCGTATCTATTCGATCTTCCTTGGTTGGTCTGTGTTCATTGCCAGGCAAGGCGGCTCCACGGCTTACCAGATCGTTTGCCGGAAAAACCTGAACACCGCCGATCGCAACCGGTTTATCGGCGCTGCCAATCTCGGTGAAACGGAGGCTTATACTGCCGCCAAACATCAACCGGCGCTTACATGAAGAACCGCGGATTCGACATGCCTTTCTTCCGCTTAACCAGGTCGGCAAAAAACAACACTTCAAAAGCGCCGCCGGCGGGTGAACGCAGTTTGGAAAGCGTCAGATCATAAGCAGCGCCCACTCCGATGCGCGGATTCACCTGCCAGTAGGCCAGCAAGTCGAGCGATTCGCCCCAGCCGTCGCCACCGGCGCGGTAGGCAATGCCTGCCGTCACCAATTGTTTTATTTCCAGGTTTGCCGTGACGTCTACGTCGATCGGCGCATGGTGGACGTACTTGATGAGCACAGCCGGCAGGAAGTTCAGGTCTTTGCCCAGGGGTATGATCCCGCCCGTGGTTCCGTAAAAGTGAGGTCTTTCTTTCGCGGTAGTGATATTCGGGTCGGTATTGACGCCGATCGTGTTCCGGACTATACGGGGCACTGAAAACCCGAAATATAAGCGTTCGGAAAAAGTACCGTAAATGCCTGCTCCGAAATTGGCATAAGCGTGCGTGTACCGCTCGTCTTCCAGAGACAGGTCATTGCCGTTCAGCGGTTTTGCCTGGGTAAAATCCAGACTGAGCACCCGTAAATTGCCCGAAATGCCAACTCTTAACGAAAATTCCTTCGCGGCAATCAGGTTATACGAATAAGCCGCCGACAACTGTACATCGCGGTGCAGCCCAATGCTGTTATGCGATAACACACCGCCTACGCCTACCCGTTTGGAAAAAACGGGCGCATGCATGCTGATCAGCGCCGAACGGGGCGCGCCCTCCAGCTTGTACCACTGGTTGCGGTACATGGCCGTCATCGTCGGCACGCCGCGGGTACCCGCGTATGAAGGGTTGATCAGCAGTTTGTTATACATAAACTGCGTGTAATGATGCTCCTGTTGAGCAACGGCTGCCAATGGGAGAATAAAAAGCAACAGAAATATAAAAATCTTATTCATAATGATAAGGGTTTGTGCGTGAATGTTATTGAGGGTTTAGGGGGTTTAGAAGGTTTAGAGGGTTTAGTTCACTAAACCCTCTAAACCTTCTAAACTCTCTAAACCTGAATAACTCACCGAAACACCTCGATGAACCCGCTGAGCGGTTTCTTATCGGGAGTCGGTTGGAAATAGTAGAAATAAGTGCCGTCGGGCAGGGGCTGACCGGCCTTGCCGTCGAGCGTTCCCTGCCAGGCGTTAGCCGGGTCATTTTGATACGGGGCTGCCTGATATACCTTGTCGCCCCACTGGTTGTAGATCACCAGCGAATTGTTGGGATACAGGTCTGTTTCAAGGCAGGGAATCTCCAGGTAATCGTTAATGCCGTCGCCGTTGGGTGTAATGACGTTCGGGATGTAGGAACAGAACGTTTCCCGGACAGTGATCGTCACCACGGCCTCATCGCAGAGGCCGGGACAGGCTTCCGAACACAACTGGTACACAAAACTCACCCGGCCATTGTCGGCGCCGGCTTGATAGGAAAACTGTCCGTTTCCGGTTTCTGTCAGTCCGGGCAGCCCGGTTTTTAACGTTACAATATAATCGTCCAGCTCGAGTTGATCGTTCCGGATCACGTCGATACTGTCCAGCAGGGCGCCTGTTTCCACCTCAAAGTCGAGGTCGTCCACTGCATCCGGTTGCTGGCCCTGTCGAACCAGGGCAGAGTCCAGCGGGGTCAGACAGCCGTTCCAGTTGGCCTGCACTGTGTAAATGCCTGTCAATGCCTGACTCAGGTTCTCGATCAGCAGGGTATTCGTGTTAGGGTATGGCGGCTTAGGCCCGGTCCAGATATAAGTGGCGCCCGGAATGACCGGCGTCGATAAAGTTATATCATCGCCCGCACAACCGATTTTGTCGCTTATGATCGGATCCAGCGGCGTCAAGGCCAGTATTTCCACCTGAATGGAACACATTGCCGAATTGCCCGCGGCATCTGTTGTGCGGAATTCCAGCAATTGCTCTCCTACCGGAAAGAATGTTCCTGTGGCCGGGCCGGTCAGCTGTTCTACCTGGGGAGCGCCACAATTGTCGGTTGCAAGCGGGTTATCGAATTGCAACTCAACGCCATCGCAGCTGGAAACGGATTTGGCCGCGGCCAGGAATTTGCCCGGATCACTGATAATGGCGCCGGCAACATTCACTTGTACCGGGGAAGCCGGGCAGTTGAATTGTGGCGCGATACTTTCCGTTACAT
>CALEYM010000758.1 GCA_937926185.1 uncultured Bacteroidota bacterium
ACATTGCCAACATCGGGGTTAATCCGCAATCCGCACTCCGCAATCCGCAATTTACACCGCCTGGCTGAACAACCTGCCCTCCGGCTGCCGCGCCCAAAACTGCGCGTCGAAGGCCATACAAATATTTCGCAAAAAAGGCCGCCCGGCCTCCGTCACGCGGATGCGGAAGGGGGCGATTTCCACCAGACCGTCGTCGGCCAGGGGTTCGAGGCGTTCGAGGACGGCGGCAAGGGAATCATCCTGTTCTTCGGGCCAAAACCAGTCGGTGTGACCGGTGGTCATCAGGCGCAGGATGTGGCGGCGCAGGCGCATGTCCTGGGTGCTCAGAAAGTGTCCCCGGAACAGGGGCAGGCGCCCGGCATCGAGGGCGAGCTGGTAACCCGCGATGGTTTTTTCATTTTGCGCAAAGGCATCCCAGGTATCGCCGATGGCGGAGGCGCCCAGGCCGATCATCAGCCGGGTGCGCATGGGGGTATAACCCATAAAATTGCGGTGCAGGGTACCGTGATCGAGGGCAATGCTCAGCGTGTCGGTGGGCAGGGCAAAGTGATCCATGCCAATTTCGCGGTAGCCCATGGCTTCGAGGCGTTCGCGACCGGTTTCGTAGAGCAGGCGTTTGGCTGCGCCCGCGGGCAGGTCTTCTTCCGAGTAGGCGGTTTGGCTGCGTTTGAGCCAAGGCACATGGGCATAGCTGTAAAACGCGATGCGGTCGGGGCGCAGGGTTTCGAGGTAATCGGCGTCGCGCAGGATATGCTCCGGGGTTTGGCGCGGCAAACCGAATATCAGGTCATAATTAACGGAGTGATAACCCAGGGCGCGGGCCTCTTCGGTACATCTGATCACCTCTTCCGCGGTTTGGTGGCGGTTCACCAGCCGCATCAGGTCGTCGTCGAAATCCTGTACGCCGATGCTCACGCGGCGGAAATTCAGGTCGTACAAGGTTTGGAGGTGCGCTTTTGAAGTGCTGTTGGGATGCGCCTCGAAACTATATTGCGGGCCCAGCGGAATTTTCACGTCTTTCAGGATGCTTTCCAGCAGCCGGCGCAGGTTGTCGGGATGAAAAAAAGTGGGCGTACCGCCGCCCAGGTGCATTTCACGCAGGATGGGCGTACCGGGCAGGGCCGCGCGGTACATTTTCCATTCTTTCAGCACAGCCTCCAGGTAAGGCGCCTCCACAGCGTGGTTCTTTGTGATGTGTTTATTGCAGCCGCAGTAGGTGCACAGGCTTTCGCAGAAAGGCAGGTGAATGTACAAACTGATCTCGCGTTCAGTCTCGCAGGCACGGGCGACGCGCGCCAGCCAGACTTCGGCATCGGGCTGCTCCACCGTCCAATAGGGTACGGTGGGATAACTCGTGTAGCGCGGCGCGGCAACGTCGTATTTTGACAGCAGGACAGGGCTCATGTTCGGACGGGTGTTGAAAATTCGCAAACCTTGAAATTCGGGCAGGGTTGGACGGGGGCAATGTTCAAAAGGTGGCGCAAGGTAGGCGGATTCATGTCCACGAAAAATGAGCGCGGGCAATCATGGTTATGACGAATGTCATGCCTTGGTGAAGTAGACTTTCCAGGTTTCTGAAACCTGGAAAGTCTGTACGCATCACCCGTCCATCTTCCACTGCCCACCATACTTCTCTACCAGGATATTGTCGTAGTGGTCGGCTTTTTCAAACAGCAGTTGCAGCATTTGCATGCCCGTTTCTTCGTTCAGGTAGCGGTCGTAGATGAGCAGGGAAAGCAGGATGTCCTGTTCGTGTACGGAGAAGGTGATGGTTTCGTTGCTTTGGTTTTCCCGCAGCAGGAATTCATAGAGGGGTTTGATATTTTCCCTGGGCAGTTGGCAGAGGATGGCGTCGGCCGTCATCAGGCCCGAATTTTCGTGATAGGTGATGTTGATTTTGGCGCTGCCCTGATTGATTTCCCAGCAGTTGGGGCCGCAACGGCTCAGGTTCACGTCGTGGCCGGTGCGGGTGATCAGCGCCTCGATGGTGCGCGGCACACCGGTGGGCATATACTCTTCCGCGGCGCCCGGAAGGCTGACGCGGTTGCCGCAAAAACTGCAAAATCCATTGTCCACCGTGGATTCCGATACCACGTTGGAGCAGGCCGGGCAACGGCAGGAATTGTCGCCGCCGGCATTCTTAAAGTCGTCCAGCGAATCGTTTAAAAAAGAAACCGGCAGGGAAAAACCGATATTGTCGCCATCGCGGATAATAAAAGTATTGATGCCCACCACGTCGCCGTCGTTGTCCACCAACGGGCCGCCGGAATTGCCGGGGTTGAGCGCCGCGTCGATGTGGAGGTAGGGGATGTTGTTCATAATCTCGCGGTCGTTGGACACGATGCCGCTTTTCACCGAAAACTTCAGTCCGAAGGGATGCCCGATGGCCGTGATGGGGTCGCGCACACGCATCGTTTTCCCGACACCCAGGCGAACAACGGGTAGTTCCGGCCCGTTTTGGGGGCCGTCGAGAAAAGCCAGGTCGTATTTCCGGTCGGCATACCGCACGACGGCCAGCTGCTTTTTAAACTTCGCGCCCTCGATGATCACGGCGCGGTTCCCTTCCACCACGTGGTGATTGGTAACAATCAGGCCTGGTTCGCGCAAAAAAAAGCCGGTGCCCGTGCTGTGCGGGGTGGCAATCTGGATAATGACATCCCGGTAGGTTTCGATAAAGTCACTCATTTTTCGTTAAGTCCAAATGTTTCACCATGTCCAGAAAGCCTTTGGCAAAAAGGGGCATGGAAGTAAAGTCGAGGCGTGTAAAATCGGGGCGCAGGCGGGCGTAATCCCTCCGGTTTTGATCCACAATGTTCCGGATCGCCTGCACCACCCGCACTTTGTCGGGCAAGCCGTTCGGAAGGGTATAGGTCGGGAAACCCAGTTCGCGGAAAAATTCGGTTTCGGTGATCTGGAAAAACAGGTGAAACAAATCGCGGTCGGGTTTTGGGGGGACATTCTGAAACAGCGCGTTGCCCACGATGTATTGTGGTACCGAGAGGGCCAACTCCAGATGATTCTGGCTCAGGTGCCAGTCCATGTTGGGCAGTTCGCCTTCTATCAATGACACGATGCGTTCGTGGTTGGTCGGGATATTGATGCCAAAGGTGCTGCGGGTTCGGTACAGTTCGTTAAAAACGGCTTCTCTGGGCCGGTCGAGTATTTTTTGAAATTCCTTGCGCAGGGCAATGATCTTCAACTGGTTACTGCGTTCGTCCTTGGTAAAATAGATGCCGTAGAGCCGTTCCAGCACATCCATGACAAAACCTTCGGGGCGCACTAAGTAGTCGAGGCGGAAAGCCGTGGACAGCAGGAGATAGGCGTAGCCGCCGGGATATTTGTTGGGGTCGGGTTGGGCCTTGTCGATAAGTTCAAACGCTTTTTCTATTTCGCGGCGCAGGTAATTGTATTTCACTTCTTTTTCCGCTTCCGGGATGTCTGCTTCCAGCCGTTGTTCCACGGGTTTCAGGCCGCGGAATTCGTCGAGCAGGAGGTCGTCTTGTTTGTCGGCGTGGATGGCCAGTTCGCGCAGGGCATGCAGAAGTTTGAGTGGCGAGCCGTCGATGCCGGGAGTGTCGAAACGGATGGTCAGCACATTGTCGGGCGTCAGCGCGAAGCGGCAGAACTTGAGGGCGTAATTGTATTCCATGAGCCGGCGCAGGAAACCAACGTTGAGGTCTTCGGCGCGGGCAATTTTGCTTTCGGCCACTACTTTATTGGCCGTGGCCAGGCCGGTCACCCGTTGCGAACCTTGCCAGAATTGAAACTGAATGGTATCGCCGGCTTCTTCCCAATGCACATTGTCTGCCTTGTCGTCGCGCAGGTATTGAAAAAAAGCCCGGTATGCTTCGAGGTGTTTGCCTTCGTCGAACAGTTCGATCGAGCGGTTCCAGACAGCCTGCTGTTCCGGGGTTTTATAGGCATCGGTGTACCGGCCAAACGGGATGTTTGGAGGCTGTGGCCGGCGTGAAGGAAAGAGGCGCTCGAAAAAACTCATTATGCGGTATGGCTGAAGACAGTCGGAAAAGAGCGGTAAAAGTAGCAAGTTTGCCGGGAAAAAACGGTGGCTATGAAAACCTTTCGGACAGTTTTTCCCGCGCAACGCGCGCCGTTTGCATTGACGCACGCCAACAGGCTGCTGCTGAGCGGTTCCTGTTTTACCGAACACATCGGCGCGCGGCTGGCTTCAGGCAAGTTTACGACGTTGGTCAATCCCAACGGAATCGTGTATAATCCGGTGTCGATCGCCCGTTCGCTGGCTTCAATAGCCGGAGAAAATGCCGGGGCTGAAGAGGCCGTTTTCAAACACAACGGCCTGTGGCACAGTTGGGAACATCACGGCGCCTTTTCAAAACCCGGTGAACAGGAAACGCTCGACGGTATCCGGAAAGCACGGCAGGAGGCAGCTGATTACCTGGAAAAAACCAACTATATTTTGCTGACGCTGGGCACAGCCGATGTTTTCACCCTGCGGGAAACAGGCCGGGTAGTGGCCAACTGCCATAAGGCGCCGGCCAATTGGTTCGTTCAACGCCGGTTAAGCGTGGCTGAAACGGTACATGCCCTGCGTGAGGTATTAACGTTCATAAAAACACGGCTCCCGGAAATGCAGGTGATCCTGACGGTCAGCCCGGTGCGCCACCTGCGCGGCGGTTTCGTGGAAAACCAGCGCAGCAAGGCAGTGTTGGTTTTGGCTTGCGCCGAACTGTGCGAACAGTTCGATTTTATACATTATTTCCCGGCTTACGAACTGCTGCTCGACGACCTGCGCGATTACCGGTTTTACGCCGCCGATATGATACACCCCAACGAGCAGGCTATCGACTATATCTGGCAGTTTTTTTCAGAAATGTATTTTACGGCGGAAACACGGGCGTTGCTGGAACAAATCGGGAAAGTCATTACCGCGGCACGGCACCGGCCTTTTAACCCGGACACGGAGGAGCACCGGGCGTTTGCGAAAGCGCAATTGGAGCAGATCGCGGAGTTGGAGCGTCGGGGTTTCCCTATAAATTTTGAAGAAGAGCGGGCAATTTTTAATCAGCAATTGAACACGCTCCGCTAAGCCCTTCGCCGCCATACCCAAACCGCGCCCGCCAGGCTCACCAGCAACAGCCCCAGGGAAATTATTTCCGCCTGGCTCATGCGCATGCCCAGTACGTCATGGTGCACGTTCACCCGTATTTTTTCGATCAGAAAACGTTCGATGGCGATGAGGGCGAGATAGAGGAAAAACAACAGACCCGGTATTTTGATGCGGGTGCGCAGCGTCCAAAGTATTATGAAGATCAGGGCCATCATAACCACCTCGTAAAACGGCGTCGGGAATACCGGCATCGACAACTGCATGCAATAGTCCCAGCCACAGCCTTCGATGGGCACACTCGAAACGGGATCGGTATTAGGGGTGTTCAATACGTGGTGCGGATAAGTGTACGACCACATCCAGTCGGGCAGGAAGCTCATCCAATCGGGTTTGGGCGCCTGGTTGACAATGCCCCAGTCGCCGTCGCCGCTGAGCTGGCAGCCGATGCGGCCCACGCCATAGCCGGCGGTGAGCGCGGGCGCCACGGCGTCGGCGGCCGGCAGGAAGGGGATGCCGTTGCGCCAGATATAGACGACCACGGCGATGAAGCCCAACAACAGGCCGCCGTAAAACGCCAGTCCGCCCGGTGAAAGCAGGGTGCCAAGGGGGTCCTGAAGGAAGGACGACCAGTTGTCGAAAATATCAAAAAACTTGGCGCCGACGATGCCGCCCACGGCAGCCCACATGGTGAGTTCGCTGATGCGGTCGTGCGGCCATACTTCCACTTCTTTTACTTCCGGTTTGGCTTTCCGCTTGCGCCAGGCTTCCCACCAGGTGAGCCCGCCGATGAGCAAAGCGCCCAGCAGCGCCGCCGGCCAGTGCATTTTGCCGGACAGGATGACGGAGGCCGGATCCTGACGGAAGGCATCGAAATGCATGGCCGCGTAAAAGCCTTTGCCGCCGAGGATAAGGCCCAGCAAGCCGTTCATGGCAATCTCGGTCAGGGAAGCGGGTTTGCCCTCCACCACCGTGACACGGGCAGCCGTAAAAAAACCTTCCCGCGCTTTGCGGCGCAGTTCGAGGTAGTACACCACCGCGCTGGTCAGAAAAGCAATAGCCAGAAAGAAGCCGAATGTTTTGAAAACGGACAGCCAGTTGTCGGGTTCGGAGCCGACGAGGGCGTGCATCAGATATGAAAAGTCAGGATACATAAGGGCAAAGGTAGACGACGGGACGGGAATTTTTACCGGCAAAGATGAAACCTCATTTGGAATTAATCACCCGGTAGAGCATCCAGCCCTCGGGCAGCGGGTGGTATTCCTGCAATTCGAAAGCCGAGCGGGCGTGTTCCCAGTTGAGCATGGGGGTCTGTCCGGCCCATTGATCGCGCAGTTTATTTTCGTTGAACAGGATAAAACTGCCAACCGGGAAATGATCGTACCGCTGTATAAACAAATTGTGGAACTGTACGCCGGGCAGATAGGTTTGCAGCGCAATATCCAGGTCGAAAGCGAACACTTCGGCATCCGGCGGCAATACTTCTGAAAGGATTTCTGCCACCTCTTTTTCCAGATGATTGCGGGTAAGCAGCGGACGGATGTGCCAAACGAAAAAAAACACCTGGCACAATAACGTCAGACCCAGCAAAGCGTACGTCAGCCGTTTAAAAAAATACAGGCCGTAGGAAAAAAAACGATCCCAGGCAGGGAAAAACAGCAACAACAAAATACTATAAGCCGGCAGCAGATAACGGTGATTTTGATGGGACAATCCGCCAAGGAATAACAGGTATAATAATGTGCCAAGCAGCAAGAGGCGTTTGGCATATAAAGCGGCATCCGTGCGCCGGCCCAGCAGGAACAACGCGGGCAGGGTCAGGCAGAAACCCGGATGCGCAAGCGGGTAAAGCAGATAAATGATATTGGGTAAAAAATTGTGAACCGTCCCGCTGGCTTGGGTGAAAGACGCCTTGAACAGGTTGAAAACCGACCAGTCCTGAAGCAGGGAATGCGTCAGCGGACCTTTGGGAGCGCCCGATTTTACCCAAATAAAAGGCAGGACAGTCAGCGCGCCGGCCGCAACGGCCAATACCAGCCAACGGAACTGCCGCGCGCGCCACAACTCCAGCGCCAGCGCCAGCGCCGGAATGGCCAGCAGGGCTACCAGGGCGTAGCGGGTATTGACGGTCAAAACGGCAAACACGGCAAAACCCGCGGCATCGCGGTAACGTTCCCGTTCGAAGACCTGCAAGGCAAAAAACAGGCTGGCCAGCAGCAAAGCCAGCCCGGGAATATCAGACATGGAGCTCAGCCCGGATCGCAGGAAAAATGGCGCCAGCGCCAGTGCCAGCACCCCGAACGCCCAGCGGCTTTCCGCCCGGGCGCCGGGCGACAATACCCGCAGGTTCAGTTCGAACAACCACAAAGCAAAGGCCGCCGACACCCAAACCAGGATTTGCATGGCCGGTACGGCGCCCACCCCCGACAGCTGCAACAGCGCCCCCAACAGGGGGTAGCCGCCTGCCAGCTCGGCATCGCCCGTGCCGCCCGGCGCCGGGGGCATGCCCTGCAGCCGGCGGAGCAGTTCCCGGCTTTGCCGTAGAAACTCGTGCGCATCCTGGCCGTACAAACCGTTGAAATCCAGCAAATACGACAAGCCGGCAAGCAACAACAGCAGCGCGAAAACCGGCCAGGTGAGTTGATAGGAGACCTTCAAGTTGTGGGTTTTGGCGAAAAATACGGGGGAATTTTTGTTAATCTTTACACTTAAAATGCCGTATTTTTGTAAAAATGTTTTTAAATGTCGACCATACTTCAAAAGGCGGAGGCTCTTTTAGCGCAAATGTCCGTTGTTGAAAAAACTCAGCTGCTCCAGTGGGTTGCAAGCGACTTGGGCGGCGTTTTCCCCGGTATCGAAATAACGCCTGATATTTGCGGAGGCGATGCCCGAATTACCCGTACACGGATACCGGTGTGGCTGCTTGTTCGACAGCGTCAATTGGGACTCAGCGACGAAGAAATACTAGATGGATACCCCACACTCCGGCAGGAAGATTTGAATAATGCCTGGAATTACTATCGAGCACACCAATCCGAAATTGAAGCGCAAATCATCGAAAACGAAGAAGCTTGAAATGGCAAAGTTGTATGCCAATGAAAATTTCCGACGACCCGTTGTTGAAGTATTGCGCCAACTAGGGCATGATGTTTTAACATCTCTTCAGGCCGGAAATTCGGATCAGGGCATCCCAGACAATGCAGTTTTGGATTTTGCCCGCCGGGAAAACAGAGTATTGCTCACCTTCAATCGCAAACATTTCATTCATTTGCACCGGCTTAATCCAGTTCATCCCGGAATAATTGTATGCACGGAAGACAAGGACGCAATAGCGCTTGCTGAACGAATACATCAACCTCTGCAATCTTGTGACGAAATGTGCGAAAATCAGTTGATTCGCGTTAACCGCCCGAATATTCCACAAAAATGAATTGTCGTTTTCAAATTTTCTGGTACCTGTTAACCTCTATCTCCGTTGCTGCCCAAACTCCCGAAATCCCCCTCCGCCAGGGCCTTGTCATCACCCAGTCCTGTCGCATAAAACCCGGCGCTTACGTATTGGACGCTCCTGAACCGGCAACTTTTACAGATTCGGTTAACATCAGGGCTTTACAACCGGTCATTGTCATTCAGGGCGATAACATCAGCGTCGATTTTGCCAATGCCACCCTGCGTAGCAACGCCGACATCAAACGCCCCGACCTGTTTACCGGTGTGGCAGTGCTGGTGCGCGGTAAAAACGTCACCCTGAAAAATATGCACGTACACGGCTACAAGGTGGCCCTGTTTGCCGGGGATGCCGGCGGTTTGAAGGTGGAAAACGGCAATTTTTCCTACAATTACCGACCCCGGCTGTATTCCGTTCGCGAACACGAAAATTTTGCCGACTGGCTGAGCTACCACCACAACGAACGCGACGAGTGGCTCCGCTACGGCGCCGGCATTTACCTGAAAAACTGCGACAGCGTGCTGGTGAAAAACTGTACCATCACCGGCAACCAGAACGCCCTGCTGATGAGCGGCTGCAACGGCGGCCTGGTGTACAACAACACCTTCAACTTCAATTCCGGCCTCGGTATCGGCCTCTACCGAAGCAGCCGCAACCGTATCATGCACAACCGCCTCGACTGGAACGTGCGCGGCTATTCGCACCTTTTTTACCAGCGCGGACAAGACTCCGCCGCCCTGCTCTGCTACGAGCAAAGCAGCAACAACCTCTTCGCCTTCAACTCCTGCACTCACTCCGGCGACGGATTTTTCCTCTGGGCCGGCCAACACACCATGGACACCGGCGAAGGCGGCTGCAACGACAACCTGATCTTCGGCAACGATTTCAGCCACGCCCCCACCAACGGCGTGGAAGTCACCTTCAGCCGCAACCGCATCCGGGGCAACCTGATCCGCGAATGTACTTACGGCATCTGGGGCGGCTACAGCTACGAGTCGCTGTTCATGGGCAACTACATCGCCGATTGCAAAACCGCCATCGCCATCGAACACGGCCAGCAAGACACCATCCTGCAGAACTACTTCGAAGGCGACAGCACCGGCATCCAGCTCTGGGCCCGCGCCTCGCAACCGGCCGACTGGATCTACGCCCAAAAACGGGACACCCGCAGCCGCGATGCCCTCATCGACCGGAATGTATTTATGCGGGTGCGCAAACCCCTGAAAATCAGCAACTCCAAAGATGTTTTAATTAACGGGGAAAACCTGTTCACCGGGTTCCAAACCCTGCTGGAAACCACGCAGCCCAACGAAAACCTGCGCTTTCTGCGCAACGACATTTACGGCTCCAAATCCCAGGTGGAAGCCGTGTGGGCGCATCCCGAACTGGCCGCTTCCCGCGCCGTCAATTTCAGCCACCCCGAAAAACAACCGCAAAACCCTTACGCGCCGCTCGATATTCCCTACCTGGAATTAGGTGAAACGGACAGCCTGCCCGATGGCATGTTTGCCGGGCTGCCGCCCGACCAGTTGCGCGGCCGGCAGTATATTCTGATGAATGAATGGGGGCCCTACGACTTCCGCCGCCCCTTTGTGACGGCAGGCAATATCAGCCCGGCGCCCGGCGGCGAAGGCACGTATTACGTGCTTAAAATTTACGGCCCGCCGGGGCAATGGAAAATCGTGGATACTACGGGGATCGCCACCGCGGATCAAGCTTCGGGAACCATGCCGGCTTTTATCACGGTGAAAAGCGCGCCGGGCGCGGAATATGTCCGCGTGGCATTTGAATACCTGGGCGAACAAGCTTTTACCGGTACTTTCGGGGAACCATATACACCGGGCGAGCCCTACCGTTTTGATTTTGAGCGTTTTGAAAAAAAACTGAACTGGAAAGTTCAGTTTTTCAATTACGACAGCCTGGCCACTCTGACGTTCGCTTCAGGAACGCCTGTCGCGCAAAAAAACGTCGACGAACTGCATTTTGCCTGGTGGGACAGCCCGGCGCCGGGCGTCAACTCCGATCGCTTCGCCACCGTTTCCACCGCCACCTTCGACATAGCCCCCGGCCGCTACCTGCTCGAACTCAGCTCCGACGACGGCGCCCGGCTCTACCTCGACGGCAAACGCCTTGTTGATCATTGGGACGTACACGAACCGGCGGTGGATGAAGTGGAAGTAACGCTGGGCGGGCAGCACACGCTGCGGGTGGAGCATTTTGATGCCGGCGGGTTTGCGACGCTTGGACTGCGGCTACGTGTTATAGGAAAATGAACTAATTCAAGGTATATGTTTTCCCGGCCTGCTCAAAACGGACCTCCAGCGGCTCAATGGTCGCAGGGATGTTGGTCAGAAACCATTTTCTTCCTTCGGGCACCACGATAAACAAACCCTCATCTGTGCCCAGGGCGGAAAAATCCGGGCCGGGTGAGCTTTTTGTAAATGGCAAAACGCCGAAATCCAGCGCGGTGTTAGCGTTCCAGGCGAGAACATCCTTCGTGACAATAGCGATCTCGCTGATTCCCAACAGCGCATCCGGCCCAAAAGGCAAATCGCTGGCATTATTCAAATCCCGGCGCGCAATGAATTCCACCAAATTTCCGGCGGGGTCAAAAAAGTAAGTGCTTTCTGCGTTCCAATTGGGAAAATCAACCAGGGCCTGACCGTTCGGGCCGGGAATCGATGCTATATCGCGTTGCATGAGCCAGTAGATCGCTTCCCCGATTTGGTTGCAGGGTATATTGAAAGCAAAATGGTAACGTCCGTTAAAACCCTGCTTTTCAGAAAAAATCAGGGTGGAATAACCGGCCTGAAAATACGTTTCACGCGGCAAAGATACGTGGCGTTTCAATCCAAGTATTTCGCCGTAAAAGAGAGCGGTTTTTTCCAGCGTAGCAGTTTGCAGTTTGATGGAATGGATTTTCATGCAAAACAGGCAATTTTGGATTCGCCATTATTGCTTGACAAATGTTTTTCCCTGGCTATTGTGCACATTTACAAATCTGAAAAAGTATACCCCCGGCAGCAAATCACCGATAAAAACCGGTAGCGTCTCATTTTCAGCCGGCAACACGCCCCGCATCACCTGCCGGCCGGCGGCATCGAATATTTCCCAGGCGCCATCCGTTTCGGTCGCATCGCTCAGCTGTATTTGTAAAAAATCGCTTGCCGGCGAAGGGTAAAGTAAAAACGCGCCGGCTGCCAGGCCAGTCATTACCCTGCGCACCGGACTGAACGAAAATTGCCCGTCAAAATCCACCTGCCGCAGGCGGTAATAGTTGGCGCCGGGCAAGGGCCGCTCGTCGATAAAAATGTAGTCCCGCGTTTCCCGCACCGTGCCGGCGCCGGCTACCCGGCCGATTTCCGAAAAAGTACGCCCGTCGGCGCCGCGCTCGACGACGAAGTGGGCGTTGTTGGTTTCGGAGGCGGTGGACCAGGCGAGGTGGGTATTGTTTCGATTTACTTGAACAGAAAAAACAGTCAATTCTACGGGTAAGGATGAATTGGCGCCTACGATGAAGTCGTCTATTCGAAAATTTGGCGGGGCTGTACAATTGTCATTAGTGGCTGTTTCGAAAGAAAATCTAAACCTGAGATTGGCAACATTATCCGCATCGGGCGGCAAATCATAGTAAACACTCCCCCATGTTGTACTGGCGCCATCCGATGCATCATTTGTTATTAAATTCCAGTTACTACCATCGCTGCTCCATTCCAAGGCCATCTCTCTATCCCATGCATTGGTGGCGCGCCTGCCAAAACCCACGCGAATATTATTTTTCCCCGTTGTATTAATTACTCCACTTACTGTTAAGATAATTGTTGAACCCGAGGGAGCACAATGTTGAAAAATGACATTATGTCCTCCGGATGCTGGCGGACTGGTCGGCGAGGAGAAATAGCCATCGCTGGGTACATTGTTTAACAGCATGATCCGGCTGTCATTTGGTACCCAGCCTGCTGGAAATGTTCCACTGTTAAAACTCTCATAATAAATAGACTGCGCTTTTGCAGCAACCAAAAAAAAGGCTAAAAGCAGGGTTATAATTAATTTTCGCATAGATATGTCAAATTTGCGGATGGCCTTGAATTTGAAACCCTAAAAATACCATCTGGAAATCCACTTTTTCAAATTCCCTGCCATGAACTTTCCATTAAACATGCTGATCCACCAATATGGCGTTCCCGTCGGGGTCGAGCACGATAAAACTGGCCGGCCCGGAAGAGTGCTCGTCTGCTTCAGATTCTAATTTTACGCCTTTACTTTTCAGGTGTTTTTGGATAACCCTGACATCATCGAAACCCTGTACGAGGTTTGCGTTTTCGTCCCAGCCGGGGTTAAAGGTCAGGATGTTGTTCTCGAACATCCCCTGGAACAATCCGATCAGCGCGTTCCCGTTTTTCATGATCAGGTAATTTTGTTCCAGGCCGCCGCCGAAGACTGTGAATCCGAGGTTTTCATAAAATGCCTTTGAAGCGTTGAGGTCTTTTACGCTAAGGCTGATCGAAAATGCGCCTAATTTCATGTTGCGTTTTTTTATAAATTTTAGATCGGCCGGTTCAGGGCCATTTCACCAGACAAACGTAGATTATCCGGGGCAGGATTCCAAAGTTCCGGTTTCCAAAAAGAGCATGTACTATTTCGTCAGCACCACCAGGGCAATCCCGCCGAGCACTGTCGCCGAAGCCAGCAACAAACGGATGGTAATGGGTTCTCCTAAAAAAAGTGTGCCGCCCGCGGCGGCGATCACCGGCACGCTGAGTTGCAGGGTGGCGGCGGTGCTTGTTTTTATTTGAGGCAACACGGTATACCAGAGTACATAACCGATGCCGGAGGCCAGTGCGCCCGAAGCCAGTGCATATCCGATACCGGCCTGATCCAGGGTAGCGTATGGCAGCGTCAAGAGGCTCAGGGCAAGTGCCATGGGCGCCGCGCGCAAAAAATTTCCCGCCGTGACTTTCACAGGGTCGCCGGCTTTTCTGCCGAGCAGGGTGTAAATACCCCAGGCAATGCCGGCTGCCAGCATGAGCGCCGAAGCGCCCGGAGGCGGCGCCGAAAGTCCGGGCAGCAGCAGGCCAACCAACCCCAATACAGCCAATACTATTCCTGCCGCTTTCAGCCGGCTCAGCCGCTCGCCTTTCCGGATACCGTATCCGATCATCGTGCCCTGCACCGCGCCAAAGAGCAGCAGGGCGCCGGTGGCTACCGTCAGATTTAAATAGGCAAAAGAAAAAGCAGCCGCGTAGGCAAACAGGGCGAACGCCGCGCTCCAGCTGCCCTGGCCGGTCGTATCACGGGGCCTTCCCCGGGCGATCAGCCAAAGGATTACCGCGCCGGAGAACAGGCGGATGGTAGTGAAACTGGCGGCATCGATGTCCGAATGTTTCAGCGCCAGCCGGCACAGCAGCGAATTGCCGGCAAAGGCGACGAGGGTCAGCAGGGTGAGCAGGATGTATGGCAGGACAGGCGGTTTCGTTTTCATTATCGCATGGAAATTCAAACATGCTGGTCGGGGGTAGCACGGCGTTTCAGTTCACCTTCGCCCCGAAATCATACTTCAGCCCCCGGTATTCTTTCAGCACCATTTTTACGGAACCAACCGATACCGGCGTTTCGATCAGGACGGGTATGCGGTTTTGATCGTTTGACACCCAAACGGTCATTTTTTCCTCGTCTTTGAACACGTTGCCGACGATGACCTGCGGCTGGAATTTCAGCGTCTTGTAGCGCCCCATGCCATGCACTTTTTTGCGGTCGTCTTTGCCCACGTAGCGCATTTTCAGCGGAAATTCTTCCTTGTCCATAAAAATGCGGAAGGGTTCCTCCGCGCCCGTTTGTTTGCTGGCAAAGTCTATATTGCGCAGGTGATAAAGGCTCGACAATACGTCGTGTACGCAGTCCTGTACGCTGTGTTCCGTTTTAGTTTCGGTGTCGCCGCGTGTTTTCGAGCGCCAGACGGTCATTTTGCGGGAAGCCTGGTTGAAGCTGATCTTTTCAAAAATCTGGTAATCCCCCTCGTTGACGTTTCGTTCGGAGTAGTTGGGCAGGAGGGTGTTTTTGTCCACCCAGGAATCGTAATCGTCTTTTACCTTGAAAAACCACTCGTAGGAACTATACGTTTTGCCTTTTGCCTGGTAGTGGTATTGTTTGCCTTCGTCGAACACCTGAAAGGTCACTTCACCGGCGGCGAGCCATACGAAGTTCCAGTTATAATAAATCTTGTAGGTGAGTTTTTCCCCGTGCTGAAAGGTATTGTTCGTGATCGAACAGGGCCCCGAATCCACCGGCACAGCGGATTGACCCACCGGGTTTTGTGTCAGATTTACCGGCGCAAAGGGCGCAAAAAAAAGTCCAAAACTCAAAGTCGCGATCTTAATCGTCTTCATGTGCGGGTTGTTTGGCAATGTTGACGTGAAAAAGGAAAAAAGTACCATTTAACGCGGGCAAAATCGGGTTTATTTTGGAAACCCATTGAGTGATTGAGTGATTGAGTGATTTATACACCATCGCGGGTAAATGGCGATTCGGCA
>CALEYM010000759.1 GCA_937926185.1 uncultured Bacteroidota bacterium
ACTCGTCCTGCGCCCGCCAGGTACGCGTGAGGACGTATTCCTGCGGGCAGTCGCCACCGGTATTGGACTGTCCGAGGAAGGTGATCTGCACGTAGCCGGCGCACGCGTCGGTCGCAGTGGCATTGCCGGCAAATGGAACCGGGTCGGTGCATTGGATGGTCACGTTGGCAGGCACACTCGTAAATACCGGCGCCTGTGTATCCTGCACCGTAATGACCTGTGCGGCCGTAGTCGAATTGCCGCAGTTATCGGTGGCCCTCCAGATACGGGTGATCTGGTAATTGTTGGGGCAGTTGCTGTACGTGGAATTTTGCCCCAGGTAGGTAACGGTTACCGAGGCATCGCAGTTATCGGTGGCCGTGGCGGATCCGACGTTTGGCGCCGGGTCGGTGCATTGGATCGTTACGTTTTGCGGAACGGTGGTAAACACCGGCTTTTGCGTATCGCGCACGGTGATACGTTGCGTGACGGTTCGGGTATTGCCGCAGTTGTCGGTAGCTCTCCAGCGGCGTGTAAGGGTATATGAATCGGTACAAACGCCATTGGTACGGGTTTCGCCCTCATAAGCGATACTCACCGAGCCGTCGCAATTGTCAGTGGCCGTCGCGTTACCTGCCGACGGCACGGCATTACATTCGACGGTAACATTAGGCGGCACCGAGGTAAAAAGAGGCCGTTGCGTGTCGCGCACGGTAATGCGCTGGGTAGCGGTTCTCGTATTACCGCAGGCGTCGGTGGCCGTCCACTGCCGGGTAAGGGTATAAGAATCGGTACAAATGATGTTGGACACCGTTTGGCCGTCGTACACCACCGTCACATCTCCGGCGCAGTTATCCACACCGGAAGGCAATGGAGCCACCTGTGGGATGGCGTTGCACTCCACGGTGACATTGGCCGGCACGAACAAAAGATTGGGCGGGACGGCGTCGTGCACGGTGATGCGCTGGGAGCAGGAACTGGTATTCCCCGCGGCATCGGTAGCCTGGTAGAAGCGGTCGATCTTCAAGCGGTTCAAGCACACGGCATCGAAGGGCGGAGAATCGTATAAAAACGCCTTCACCGGCGTGCTGCAATTGTCGGAAGCAATCACCAGGTTGATGTCGGCGGCCGGCAAATCGCCCGCGCAGTCTACGGCGACTGGGTTCGGGCAGGTAATAGAGGGCGGGGTAATGTCTTTCAAAACAACCTTAAAGGTACAGGACGTTGTATTGCCGGTGCCGTCGTCGGCCGTGAGGGTGACGGCTTCCTCGTCGTTGTGGCCGGATAAAAGCGTGCCGGCAGCGGGTATTTGGGTCAAGAGGATATTTCCGGGCGCGGTGCAGTCGTCCGTCACATTGGCGGCCAAAGCGGTCCAGCTACCGAGCTGAGCCGAGCAGGCAGGGCCGGCGGCGAGCGTTTGCTCCGGCGGGCAGGTAATGGAGGGCGGGTTGTTGGCGCTGAGCGACACGGCAACGGTGCCCGTACCGGTACAGCCCAGGTTATCGGTGACGGTGACGGTATAAGTGCCGGCCGATTGTGCAGTGGCAGCGAAGGCAGCCGGGTATTCGCCGGAAGCCGTGAAACCATTGGGCCCGGCCCAGGAGAAGCCGGTATAGACCCCGATGCTGCCCGACGGTCCGGCACTCAGGTGAATATCCGATCCCAGGCAAATGGGGGTATTGGTGGTGGGAGTGGCTTTGGGGGCACTCACCTGCACACTTACGGAACCGGTACCGGAACAACCCTTGTTATCGGTCACCGTCACGGTGTAGTACCCGGCAGCGGCAGCCGAAGCGGGGAAAGCAGGCGGATTTTGCTGCAGGGAGGCATAATTATCCGGCCCCGACCATTTGAACTGGGAATAAACACCCGACCCCGCTGAAGGCAGGGAAGTGAGCAAAATATTGGTACCGGCACAGCGCGGACCATTGCCGGAAGCCACCACCGCCGGCGCAGCATTGCCTGACACGGCTACGCTGGCAAAAGCCGTGGCCGTGCAACCGGTGTTGTCGGTGACCGTGACGTGGTAGATACCCGACCTGGACAGCGTGGCGGGGAACCCCGTAGGCGCCATTTGATTGGCCGTGTAGGCGTCTGGCCCAGTCCAGTTGTAAGTGCTGTACACACCGGAGCCGCCCGAGGCGGTGGCCTTCAGGTCGATATTTGCACCGAGACACACCGGGCTGTTACTGCCGACTGTCAGGTTTGGCTTTGCGTTGACTACCAGCGGAGTAGCGGCGGTGGCAGTGCAGCCCTTGTTGTCGGTCACTTCCACCTGGTACACACCGGCAGAGGCCGATGTAGCCGTGAATGGCGCAGGGGCGCCGGTCGAGGCTACATAGCTGTCGGAGCCACTCCACCGGATAAGGGAATAGATGCCGGAACCGCCGGAGACCGTGGAAGATAAAACCACGTCGTTGCCCTCGCACACCGGGCTGTTGCTCGTGGCGCTGATGACGGGCAGGGGGTTGATCACTACGACAACGCTGCCGCTTGCCGTGCAGCCGGCAGCGTCGGTGACGGTCACGGTGTATACGCCGGCAGCCGCGGGCGCGGCGGGAAAAGCGGACGGGTTTTGCACCTGTGCCGTAAAATTATCGGGCCCGGACCACTGAAAAGCGCTATACTGGCCGGAACCGCCGGAGGGCGTGGCGCCCAGCGTGATGTTGCCGCCCGCACAAACCGGTGCAAGCAGACCGGCTGTTACCACCGGTAAACCATTGACCGACACGGCCACTGTGCCGGTAGCGGTACAGCCGCCCGCATCCGTGACGGTAACGGTATAAGCGCCGGCAGCGGCCAGGGTGGCGACCAGCGGGGCGGGATCTTCAGTATTCGCGGAGAATCCGTTGGGCCCTGCCCACGTAAAAGTATATCCCGGCCCGGAACCGCCGGAGGGCGTGGCGCCCAGCGTGATGATGGCGCCCGTGCACAGGGGACTGTTGCTGTCAGCGACGACGCCGGGCAAGGGCTTCACCTGTACGGCAGTGGTGGCCGAAGCAGTGCAGCCCGCGTTATCGGTGACCGTGATGGTGTAAGTACCCGTGGCAGCAGCCGATGCTGTAAAAGCGGGCGGTATAGCCTGGTTGGCCACATATCCATTGGGGCCGGCCCACTTGTAGACCGTGTACATACCGGAACCGCCGGAGGCCGTGGCGGCAAGGCTGAGACTGGCGCCCGCGCACAGGGGGCCATTGTTCATGGCTGTAATAGCAGGGGCGGAATTCCCCGACACGGTGATGGTGGTGGAGGCTGTAGCCGTGCATCCGCCCGCATCGGTGACCGTCACGGTGTACACGCCTGACGCGGCGGGAATGGCCGGGAAAGGCGCAGGGTCTTCTACCGTCGCACCGAAGCCGTTGGGGCCCGTCCAGGCAAAGCCGGCGTACATACCCGAACCGCCCGACGGCGTCGACTTCAGGGCGATATCGGAACCGGCGCAAACAGGGGCGCCACCACCGGAGGCCGCAATGGCAGGTTGGCCGCTCACAATGATGGAAGCGCTCGCCGTACAGGCAAGATCGTTGGTGACGGTTACGGTATACACACCGTCGGCGCCGACCGTGATGGAAGCATTCGTGCTGCCGGTGCTCCACAGGAAAATGCTGCCGCCGGAGGCCTGCAACTGGGCGTTCCCGGTGCGGCACAGGGCCGGGGCCCCGCCGTTGATGAGCGCCTGGAAGGGTTCGGTTACCTGATCTTTGACGGTGATGGCAAGCATTATTTCATCGGTGAGGTTCAGGGAGTTCGTTACCCGGATGTTTACCTCGTAGATGTTGTCGGCGTTGGCGTCGGCCGGGTTCTCGAAATCGGGACTAAAATTGAACCAGCTGAGTTGACCGTTGGCCGGATTTACGGCAAACCGGGTCTCGTCGGCGCCGCCGGCGAGGGAAAAAGTGAGGCCGTTGCCTTCCGATTCGTTGGGATCGGTAGCCTGAGCATCGTAGAGGAGGGAGCAGGCGTTTTCGGTAAAGTTCACCGCCGGAGGCGAGGTGATCGCGGGCCGGTTGTCCGCCACAACGCTGAACAGCGCCTGAGCCGTATCGCGGCGGGCACCGGGAAACCGGCAGTCTTTTACGATAAAATCAACCGGGAAATCGCCCAGCCAGTCGGGATCGGCAATGGTTACCTGTACCGCGCCGTCGGCGGCAACGACGGGCACGAGGGGCGCGAATTGTATGGGGTATGGCCCCGCGGGCGTCCCCGCGGCAGCGCCGGGACTGAACTGCAGGGTCGTGGTTTTTTCATATAAATACTGGTTTGGGGCATGGTAAAAACGGAACGTGACGGGGCCAGCCGCGAGGTTTTGCAGGCTCAGGGAATAATAAATGAAGGGCGGCGTGCCGGAAGGAGAAGCCGTTCCGACGAGCGTATTGTTGACAAAAGCGGCCAGTTTGGCGCCGGGGCCGGCGAGGGGCACGTCGGCGAAAAGCGGCCGGGCCACTATGCTCATCGGCTGCGGGCCCGGAGGGACGGCAGGCCAGGCAGGGTCGGGGATATTGCCGGCGTAAGGAAATACGCGGAACTCGAAAGCGCGGCAGCCCCCGTTGAACTGGAGGTAATCGTCCAGATCGAAACCGGTGAAGGTATCGCCGGGGAAGATCGTCTGTGGCGGTATGGGTTGCAAAACCGGCGGGCCGTAGTCGGGCAGCACGGTGAACTGCGCCGTTCGCATGGCGATGTATTGATTGGGGGTTTGCTCGGTGGCCTTGATCTGGACGGATTCCGTGCCCGTCCAGGCAGGAGAAACGGGGGTGACCGTCAGCACTCCGTTGTCGACACTGGCCGAAAGGTTAGGGCCTGCCACGACGCTCCAGGTCACGGGATCACCGTCGAGGCTGAGCAGGTAATCGTCGAGGTTAACTGGATCAAAGGGAAGCGTTTGCAGGGTGGTATCCGGCGGGATGGGCAATATCTCCTGGGCGAAATCAATATTCGGGTTTATATCTACCCAAAAAGGCAGGAAGATGGAACCCGTGGAACCGTGGTGCAGAAAAGGTACCGACACCTGGGTGGCGTACACCTTGTCATCGGCGGCGTAATAAGCCCGGAAACGAAGCATCTCACCGGTGTATTGATTAGCGTAAACGGTAACGAAATAGTACATCTGTCCGCCAAAATTGGTGGGTGTGGCTACGCCCCGCAGTTCCGGGCCCACGAAAACGCCCAGTACATTGTCGGCGTCGTTCGAGGGAACGGCGTTATACCTGATCCGGATGACCATATTCATATTGAACTGGTAATCAGCAGGATTAAGCGTCCAGTTGGGAGGGGACCAAAGTGCCGGATCAGCGCCGGCACTTGCAGGAGCCAGCAACAGCAGCCAACAGGAGGCCAGCAACAGGCGGGTATATGTTTGCAAAAAAATCAGGTAAGGCAGTTGTACTGTCATGGGTCTATGTTGGCGGGTTGCCCGTGCGGTCACCGAGGCTGTATCATAATTCGCTTTTTGAAAAACATGGCAGATTTTTATTTTAACACATAGGCAGATAGGGCACATAGAGCGAATACTATGTGGTCTAAGTGCCTATGTGTTAAAATAATTTTGTGTCCAAATTTTCGCGTTTATTTATGATACAGCCTCTGTACCGTGCGGCTTGTACCCATTTTTTATAAAAATCGTTGATAAGGCCGGCTACTCATGGCACGCTTTGCAGCACTAATTTGCGGCTGAGGCTTCCGGTTTCCGTTTGCAAACGCGCCACATATACGCCCGAACCGAGCCAGCTGCCGCTGTCGGAGCGGCCGTTCCACCGGAGCGTGTTAACGCCGGCGACAGCCGACACCTGCCGGCGCATTACCTCACGCCCCTGTGCGTCGGAGATCGTAAGCGTTGCGGCCTGTGCCGCCGGCAAGCGGAAACGCAGCGCCGTTTCGCGGTGGAACGGATTGGGTTGCGCTTCGAAGGACAGGGCTTGGGCGGTGTGCTCTTCCGCACCTGTGGTTTGCCGTTCAAAGGGTACCGGCGTTTCTATACTTCCCTGGTGTTGGTTGGGCGAGAAGTACATCGTTTCCGGCAATTCGTATACCGTACTGGTAGCGTCGTCATAAAACTTAAAGTGCAGCAACTCGCCCGCCGTATTGGCATAGGTCGTCAGGAAAAACAGGTGTGCGTCAATCGGTTCGATATATATGGCCGGCGCCGTACCGCGCACCCCGGCACCCACAAAAGCGCCCAATTCCATATTGCTCGTGGTAACATTGGCGCCATTAGCGCGGATCATACCAATGAGCGTACTGCTGTGTTCAAATTGTGCCGGATCGACGTTCCAGTAAGTGACAGCCGGCGCTTCGGTCCCGCCCCGAGCCCGCACCGGTTTTTCGCCAAACGGAGCGGGGGGCGGCGGATAAGTAAGGGTTCCGGCCTGCGCCAGTTTGATCTGGTAGCCATTCGGCGGCGACAGGTACTGCAAATTGCCTACCCAGCCCGATGAAGGATTGATAAACTGGGCGAAAGCATACTGGCTCTTCACAATATCGCCGGTTTGGGCAGGAAGCGAGATCAGCGCCTCGTTTACGGGCAAGGAATAATTGGGGATGTAACCGATCCAGTTCCAGCCGGGTACCAGCGGTATGCTGGTCGTCTGCGGGTCGATGGGCGTACCCTGCATACGCAGCGTGTCGGGCACGTCGGCCCGGTAAATGTACATCGTGGTGTTGCTCAGATTCGACAGACTGCCAAACCAGCCGCCGATGTACTGTGAAAAAGGCCCCTGGCTTTTGATCAGGTCGTTTTGCGGGTGTTTCAGCGAGGCCAGCGCCGAATCCAGGCTGTTGTTGGAGAAAGCCAGGTTGAACGATAACCAGTTCCAGCCATAACCGATTGGCACCTCGCGCAGAATCTGGCCCGCCGTGTGTACCAACTGAGGGTTGGTGGGTATGCCGATCAGGTTGTCGGGTTCGAAATTAAAGGATTCCACTACCGATCCGTAGCGCTGGCAGGCAGAAGCGTCCCACACTTCGATGCGTATCGGCTGGTTTACGTCGCCAGGGTTGCCATGCACCGTCAGGTAGGCCAGCCACTCGTTCACCTGCAGCACATACTGCACAGGAGCCACGCCCCGCAGTTCATCGCCGATAAAAGCCGCTACCAGATCCTCCGGGTCGGCGGAAAACGTGCCCTCTATGTCGACCTTGATTACCATACCCATCGTGTTTTCGAACTGCGACAGGCCGGCGGGATTGTAGGGCGGCCGGCAAACCACGCGCACACCCAGGGGGAGCGGTTCGTCGCCACCCATAAAGAAGGGATTTTGCCCGATCTCGGTGTGCAGCACAATCGAATCCGACCAATGGCCGAAAGCCAGATCGGGCATGACATGGAAGTTGATCTCCCGGGTTTCATTGGGCGCCAGGGTTCCCTGGTTGGGTACTACCTGCACCCAGGCGGGCACGTCGAGTATTTTGAAGGGCACGGGGTAGCCGCCCCGGTTATGGATGCGGGCAACGCCTGTTTTGGGCTCGTCCTCAAATTTGGTAATACCCAGGCTGTCGGTCAGCCAGGCCAGCTCGTTGCGGTCCACATAGAATTCCCATTCCAGGTAACTCCGTTTGTTGCCCGCCTTGTCCTCAATATCGTGCAGTTCGGCGCGGAGAATGCGGTTTTCATAAAACTCGTTCTGGAAAGTGGGGTCAATGACGATCTTGTTTTCATAACAGGTGACGTTTATGTCGATGAGTTGCCCGCCCGTCGCCTCGTACAATCCCACGTTGTTGGGTTGGGTGAGGTCGGCGGGGATCAGTTTGTCGCAGTTGATCTGTTTGTTAAATGTGAAGGAAATCTCATCCCCTACCTGGTACACGCCGTCCGAGGGTTGCGGAACGCCCACGATGCCGGGCGGTTCGCGTTCGATACGCCCCCTGATGATCTGCGAATAGCCGGGCTTGTCGGCGGCATCGCCGGAGCAAATGGCCACGGCGCGAATCTCATAGGGGCCGTCGGCCAGGCCGGCCGTTTCCCAGAAAAACTGCGTGAAGTTGTCGCCCAGGTCGGCTTTCAGGATGTCGGATTGCGGCGTGATATTGATCCAGGCCCCGTCGCCGTCGGAGCGGCGGTACTGTACCCGGACGCGCTCGAAAAACGGTTCGTTTTTGTCGTATCCCGACACCGTGATGCGCTTCAGGCTGTTGTCGGTGGCCAACTGCACCCAGCCTTCCTCGGGCACATTGATGGCTACCTCGCTGCAGGGGCGGATGAAATGCACGCCCAGATAAAGCGGCGAGTAGAAGTTCAGGTTATAGTCCACGCCAAGGCCAAGGGCGTAGTTGCGCTCCACTTCGCATTCCGAATGCAGCGCTACCACCAGGCTGTCGTAGTCGTACTCGATCGGACCGCGCTCGATGGTGATGGTTATGGGCACCGACTCGCCGTACGGGACAATGTATTTCTGGGGCTGATCCAGCACGCCGCCGTTGAGTTTGATGACAGCGCCGTGCGGATTGTAGGCCGGAATGGCGGAAAAGACGTAGGGCCAATCTTCATTGGTGGATCCGCTGTTTCCGAGCAGCAGCTGAAACGTCGCCGTTTCGTTGGCCGGTACATTCGTGGCTACGAACGAATTGCCGGGCGCCAGCTGAAGGTTCACGCCCTCGCGATTGGCCGTACCTTCCTCCCAGGGACAGGACGACTGGCCGGCCTTGATCCGGAATACGGGGGTTTTGTACACGGAGTCCATCGCAACGTCCACCGTGTACGCATCACCGGGATCGTCGTCGGACAACACGTAGCCCGTGGTAATGCCCCTCGAAGTCCCGGCAGTGGAGTCGGATAGGGTCTGACTGGTGGCCGCCACAAAATTGATTTTGCCCACTACCCCGGATTCGTTGAACTCGTAACCGAAATGCGTTTCGGCGCTTTCGGTGCTGTTCAGCATTTCCTGCAACTGAGCGGTGGTGGTGGTATCGCTCGTTTCGGAATACTCGTATTGCACATTGGCGTCGAAGGAAATATTGCGCACGAATTTCGCCTTCTCCTTCAGGCCCGCGTTGCGGTCGATGATAGCCTGCCAGCGCGTCAGCGATTCAGCCGACTGCGCCCTGACGGCGCTGTCCACCGCCGGGTCGTTGGCCAGGGCGTCGAGGTATCGCATCACGTTGTTGATGAGGTGGTACTCCGAATACATGAACACCGACGGGAAAGTGCCGGGTTCGATGTTCAACACCTGCGTTACCCCGGGTGTGCAGGTGTTTTCGTCAAAGGCAACCAGGTCGGCAAAGCCGAAAATGAGGTTGATCCCTTCGCCCACGTAAATATCGGCCCCCTGGGCGCCGCCCACGAGCAGGTCGCCGTCGTTGGTGCTGAATTTTTCGCTCACGCTCATGCAGGTCTGAAACGTGGAATCGGATACTTTTTGATAGGTGACCTGAAACTCGGCGCCGATATCGAAAATAGGGCCGGCATTGATGATCTGGCCGGTGCCTGTAATGGGGAAAATAGTCACCACATTCACGTTGCCGCCCAGGTGAAATTCCGTACCGCCGCCGGCGCCGGTTTCATACTCCAGCGCGACGCGGTAGGTTTTGCAGACACTGGTGTTTTTCTCCAGGTATGCCGAACTACCGTCGCCCGGCGGGTCGCGCAGGATCAGGCTGGGAATTTCGGGCAGCGTGGTAGTGAAGGTGTTCGCCTTGTTCCGGATACCTGTTACCACGGCTTGTTTAGTCAGGCTGCCTTCGCGTCCGGCCACCGAGGCGCCCAGGATTTGCAGCGTTTTCAAATGCGGCGGCGATGGGTTGGGCGTTCCGACGACGAATTGGTACGTCAGTTGTCCGCCGCTCATAATTGTGTCCAGCACTTCGTCGGAAAAACCGTTGATCATTCGGAAGCTGGCCGTATCGAGATAACAGACGCCATCGTCGGATGGTGTGGCCACGTATTGTTCTTTCAATTTCAGATTAAGGGTCACCGTCTGGCCTTTTTCCAGGACAATGGCCTCCGGGCTGCAGCCGGACACGGGATCGAGCCCGCTGACGATTTCCACCTGCGGTGGTGCAAAATAAATGAAATCGACGGTCGTATCGCTGGCCGTGAGGTTTACCGTTGAACCTCCCAGCACCTGAAAGGCGGCTTTCACGTCGGGGTCCGAGTGTTCCACGACAGCTACCGTCAGGCTTTCCAGCGGGGGCAATTCCCCGAATTCGTATATCCCCTCCTGATTGTCAATGGTGATCTGCCGTTCCAAACAGCCGTCGGCCGAGCGCACTTTGACGATGCACACCGTGCCCGAGCCGGTACCCGCCGGCGCCTCGATGACCGATTTTTTGCACAAACCGCCGGCTACCTGCCCTTTCACCTTCCGGGTAGTGACATCGTTGAACAAAATGCCGGCAATAGGACTGGTGACGTTGCTTACCTCCCAGAAAGCGGGCGCAAAGGCGTGGTCTTCAAAAACAGGGCTCAGCACGGCATTATCGCCGGGGTTGAGGTCTACCACGAATTTACCGGTAGAATCGGTGAAAATTTTGGGATTGAAAGAGGCCCCGTTGACCAGAATTTCCACTTTCGGGGCAAAACAGTCGGTGTTTTTATACCGTACAAAGCCCGTTACGGGCACGGTGGAACGGTCGGTGAAATCCACCTGATCCACCGAAGTGATGCTGGGATTCAGGGTGACCTGGCGCGTTACGGGGGAGAATACGTGCGGTTCCGTTTTCTGCCGGGCGGTGAAGGGCGTCCAGTCGGCGCCGAAGCCCGTCCCATAGGCCAGCAGCAGGGAGCCGCTGTTGTGGAGGCGGTTGCCGCTGCCTTCGTCGAGGGCAAAATAGGCGCGCAACCCCTTCTCCTGCATGTCGCGCGGATTTTGATAATGGCTCAGAATGGTAGCAGCGCCGAGGGTAGTATCGTAAACTGCGATTTCGTCGATCAGCCCGCCAAAGTTATCCACGGTAGCCATGCCGCTCGGACGGGCGCCGAGCATCCACAACTGGGTGCTGTCCGACCAGTTGCCGCTGATATTGCTGTAAGTCTTGCTGCCGAGCAAGATGCCGTTTTTATACGCGGTTACGGTGCGGCTGGTTCCACTGCTGTCGATGGTGAAGGCGAGGTGTTGATAGCCCATGCCAAGCGCCCCAAAGTTTTGCTGCTGCCCGTTGAGGTAAAAGCTGATGTTGCTGGTGTTGCCGCTGGGGGTCAGCAGCAGGCGGAAATCGTTGGCGCCCCATTTTTTGGACAGTACGCACTGGGTGCCGTCCGGGCCGGCGCTGTTGATCCAGAGTTCGATGGTAGCCCTGGGTGTGAGGGAAAAATCGGGCAGGGTGGCATAGTCGCCCTGGTTGCGCACAAAACGAAGGGCGCGGTACATGTAAAAATCCTTGGACGGATTGGCCAGAAAGGTGGCGCCTGTGCCGTAGCTGACCGATTCGATGCGGTAAAAACCGTCTTCGTTCGTACGGCCGGAGGTGCTGACCGGCGGCCGGTCGGCATCGAACGCGGCCCCGCAGAAGTACAGTTTGGTCCGCTTGATGAGGTCGAAAGACTTTGTTCCCTGTTCTTCATCCAATTTCCAATAGTACTTCAGGCCTGGGGTGAGGGAGGATGCCGTGCCCATCATCACTTCGCCGAGATCGATCTCGTCGAGGCGGCGGTGGTACAGGCGCAGTTCATCGATCAGGCCGCTCCAGCCGGAATATCCGGTGCGGCTGCCGATACGCAATTCGCCGGCTGAGGGCGGTACCGAGGGAATGGTGGCAATGGACGCCAGGGCGCCGTCGATATACAGACGGCCTTTGCCATCCGCATCTATCGAAAGGGCTACATTGTGCCAGCCGTTTTTGGTGCTGTGGGGGAACTGGCCGGAGAGCCACGCGGCGCTGTTGTAGGTTTGCGCAACCTCGATGCCTTCATGGCCGCCGGCGCTGGCGATGGGCCGGATAAAAAAGGGGAAAGGCGACAAATCCATCAGGCCGGCATTCGCGGCGGCCGAGTTGGTTTTTACCCAGAACGTGAGCGTCCATTCGCCGTTTGCGGCGGGTAAAATGCTGACCGTATCGCTGAAAAAAGCGCCGTCCCCGGCGTCGAATTTTAATGAAAAACCCTGCATCGGCGTCAGCGTTACAAGCGCGTCGGGCACGGGGCTGCCATTGACGGTTTCTACCTGACCGGTCACCACCCCGTTGGGTACCTGAAAGCCGAGGGCCTTACCGGCCGGGCCTTCGCCGTAGAGGTTAATGCCCCGGACTTCATAATTGTAGGGTCTGCCGGCGATCACATTGAAATCATTGAAATTACGGATATTATTGGCTACTGTGGCCAAAAACACGCCGTCGCGGTACAGGTTGAAACCGCCCGTGGGGTTAGGGCCCAGCGGATTGAGCACCCAGGAAATCTGAATGCGGTCGAGCAAATCGCCCTGTGTAGCCGTCACGATCGGCGCGAAGGGGGGAATGAGTATCTGTCCGTAAGACCCGAATGCCATGTCATTTTCAGGCGTCGTAACCGGCCCCACGAGCATTTGCCCGACTATCAGATCGGTGCGGCGCGAAGAGTTGCGCACATCGATGCCGGAACCGTAATTGAAAAACACCTGCCCGGGGCGGATGGAAAAGGCGCCGGCAGGACTGCAAGCGGGGTCGGATTGGCCGGAAACGCCCGCCGGCGATCCGGTAAAAATCCACGATAACGCCAAAAGCCGGATAAAACGAAGATATTGCATGAGTGGCAATCAAGTTTGAGACAAAAGGAAGGGTTTGCATCGATTCCGGGGCCGGGAGCAGGGTCAGAATCTTCGGATCGCCCTGACGCGAAGGCCAATCGTCTTGGCGGTCTGATTTTGTGCGCCATTAATAAAACTCTGCGACCAGGCATTAACGGTGCCGGATGAACTGGAGCTCCAGTAATTCGAATTGGCAAAGCCGCCGAGGCCTGCCGCTTTCAGGTTGTCGTACATCAGGTCGAGTTCGTCCTTATCAGGCAAAAACCAGTCGCTGTAGCCGTTCAGCACCAGGTCGTTGCACAGGCGAGCGGCGATGCCTGCCGTGGAACAGCTGTCCAGAATAGAAAGGGTATTGGCCTGGCCGCAGCCCCTTTTGGTACCATAGGCAAAAGTGACCGGTGTACCGGAGCAACCCCAGGCGGCACTGGTCGACTGGTCCGATTCCGCGGCGATCAGCCCGTGCTGTCCCTTGGCGTCTACGTAGAAAATGATGCCGCCGCCGTACGACTCACCGATCTGACGCGTGCTGCCGGTGATATGCTGCCAGCGGGCGCCGTCGTGGTAATAATAGCCTTTCAACTGGTCGGTCTGGTAAACCAGCGTTCCGGTGTCCGGCTGAACCACGGCTTTTTTTTGCGCTTCGGTCATGCGTGGAATGAGTATTCCCCTGGTGGTCGATGTCACGTCGAGTATGGCCGAGGTATGGGGGCTGGTGGTGCCGATACCGACCGCGCCGCCGGAAGAGAACTCGTTGCCTGTACCCAGCAGCGACAAACCGGCCGGGGCAGCCGTCAGACGCGGGCGGGGCATATACTCGGGTCCGGAGCCGGAGCCGATACTCACGCCGAGGTAATAGGCCTGGTTGAAAGGGGCGTTCAGGGCCGCTCCGGTACCGAGGATCACGTTGTACTTCCCCCCGGTTACCTTCACGTCGTTGAACACATCGCTCCAAACCAGGTTGGCAGGCGCCGTGGCGGTGGGGCTGTTCCAAAGTTTGAAACAGAGCTGGTAAGTGCTGTCGGGCGCCGCCTGGCCGTTGTCCTGCAAGAGAATTCCTTGCAGGGAGAGGGTCGCATTTTGGGCAAAACCGGCCTGCGAAACGCCCAAAACCACCGTCGTCATCACGGACAATAGTGTTCTGTTCAAGTGGATAAAGGATGAAAATTGCATATCGGGTTGTCGATAAGTTTTGATAATGATCCGCGGGTTGTACAGTCCGCCCCCGCTTCGGCATTTGGATTCGTATGCAGGGGCGGAACAGGTGCGTATGTTATACCGAAATGTCGTATCAGGTTTTACCCCAAAGCACACCCCGTCCACCGTCTACCGTCTCAAAAAGCGCGTACCGGCCTTACGCGGTTGTTGGCGCCTTTGTTCATCATCGAAGCGGTACCATTGGTGAAATCGATCTGCCACGCCATCTCATTTTCATCTGAGGGTTGGGTGGAACTCCAGTAATTGGCATTTGCAAACGTGGTGATGCCCTGTAATTTGAGCACGGTATAAATGAGGTTCAACTCGTCTTTTGAAGGCAGAAACCAGTCGCTGTAACCATCGGCCGACACATATTCAGAGCACACGTAAGCGGCCCGGTAATCACTTTTATCCGTCGCGGCGCGCATCAGCGATGCCGTATTTGCCTGGCCGCTACCCACGGTTGTACCGGCGGTTTCCCCTCTTTCGTCGTCAAACGGGTCATCCGACCAGCTCCAGACATTCAGTGCGCTGATGGATGGCGAGGACGTAATGTCGGCGGGCGCTGCTACGAGGCCGTGTTGCCCCGTGGCATCCAGATAAATAATATAACCGCCTTCGTGGAAAGCGCCCAGGGACAACGCCGTGGCACTGAAAGCGGAAATCGCTTGCCAGGTAGTTCCGTTGTGGAAATAGAACCCGGGATCATTGTTGGTCTGGAACACCAGCAAGCCTGCCGCCGGTGCGGCAATGGCGTTGCGTTGCGCCTGCGTCATCCGGGGGATCAGCATGCCTTGTGTGGCGGATTGCACGGCCACCAGCGCGCTGGTGGTATCGGGCCGGGCCGTGCCAATCCCCATGGGCCCCGCCGACGGCAGGATATTGTGCTGCCCCTGAAGGGACAGAACGAAAGGGGCCGAGGTGAGCATGGGCCGAGGTTGCAGTTCCGGCCCGGAGCTCATGCTGATACCGAGGTAATACGTTTGATCGAAAGGCGCGTCGAGCGGTTTGGACCCCGTGCCGAGCAGGACGTTGTACACGCCGCCGGCGATTTCCACATCGGTAAAGCTGTCCTCCCACACTTTGTCGGCGTTATTGGTACTGGTCTGGTGTTTCCAGAGCCTGAATTTAAGCGTGTAAGTGCCGTCATCCACGGCTTTGCCGTCATTTTTGCGCAGCACGCCCTGCACCGACAGCACGGCGGATTGGGCATGCAGACGGCAAAGGAGGATATTCATCAGC
>CALEYM010000760.1 GCA_937926185.1 uncultured Bacteroidota bacterium
TTCCCAAAGTTTACGCTGCTCGTTGAGGTGACAACGTCCGTTTCTGTTTGCCGTGACCCGAAAGACGACTTCCTGCTGGCACTTGCGCAAGCTGCCGATGCGGATTATCTTATTTCCGGGGATGCCGATTTGTTGACGCTAGGCCAGTTTGGTCGAACCAAAATTATGAAGCTGCCGGATTTTATCCTTGAACTCCGACACCTGACCAGATAATTCAAAAAGTAAGGTCATCACGTGTCATCTGAGCCCGTGGTATATCGGCGTCTAACAATGTAAATTATTGATTATCAAATATAAATTACCTCATTCAACCGCTTCGCGGTTGTTGTTCGCGGGCCGCAATACCCCGGATTGCATCCGGGGCTATTCACATTCAACCGCTTCGCGGTTTTATAATCCACCTTAGCCTGACGGCTATGGCGAGGACGCCAACAACGGCGCGGAACGAATCAGGAATGCCAGAAACAAAAATAAGTGGGGGGATTTTAAAGTGTTTTTAAAAACTCAGGGCTTCCGCTTTGGGCTTGGGTTTGTAATCGTCGACATGAGGCAGCAGTTTATCATAACCGCGCTTTTTGTCCACACCCTCCTGCTCGTTGATATACGGGATGGAGCAGAATCCGAGCATGGCCTTTTGGTTGTCGGTCAGCTGTTCATAAATTTCCTGCGGGAGCCCCATCGGGTAGTCGAACATTTGTTTGACCCACCAGCGCGCAAAGGCTGCGATCAGCGACCAGCGCGTTTTCTGCGTTTTGTTCTCCATGGTGCCGTGCCAGATGCGGCTGTCCCAGATCAGCAAATCACCGGGTTCGGACAGTATCGGGATCGCATCATTATACGCATTTTGTTCCACGAATTCTCCACTCAGGTGCGAACCCGGTATCGCAACGAAACAGCCGTTTTCTTCTGTTTGCTCTTCCAGGGTGATACCCGCCTGAAGCATGAACAAATATTTGCCGTGGTAGGGTATAAAGGAGTCGATGTGCATGGCCAGGCGGCGGTCGCTGCTCCGCCCCATATAGTTTTGCAAAATATAATTGGGCTGGTCCTGCGGGATGGCGCGAAACCACTGATCATTCAGGAAATACATCAGAATTTCGTGCAGAATGGCCGGTTTAAAAAAGAGCTCCAAAAAGTAGAAGTCCTTGTAATGCGGATTAAACAAATAAAGATCGTCCCTGGTCAGGGCGGAAAGATTGGTCGCCGTATCCTTGGTTTTTTCGTACCAATAGTTGGTCAGATCAAGAGCCTTTTTTATTTCGGCCTGACTGAATACCCCGGGTATTCTGCAATACCCGTCTTTTTTGATTTTTTCAATTAATACTTCTTTCATTCTAATAGAATTTAGCTCCCCAAACTTGGGAATTAGGTGATAGTTTCCAGCCTTAAAGAGGGGGGCTTCTAAAAGAGTTTCAAAACTATGGCGATTCAAAATTTGTCAAAACTTTTGTGAGCTGACTTTGCTCAGGCAGAGGCATGACCGTAATCATCTTTGAACACTCTCATTTTTCCTGTTATTTTCGCACGCAACTAACAGCCCTGATCGCTACGTTGTATTTTCTGACAAAAGCCAGGCAAAGCGGAAATGCCACCGGTTTTTATTGGAAGATTTTGGTGCGCCTGCTGATCATTTTCCTGCTCGCGCTGTAGCGAAACACGCGGTAGAAAATTATTCCCCTGTTTTTAAAACTTCCGCCTCTACCTGCCGAAGCCTTTCCCGGCAAAAGCGGATCAGGTCCTGCGCCCGCACAATTTTCGCCGCCAGCTCGTCGATGCTCACGGTTTCTCCCTGCAGTTCCTGTACGATCTGCTGCAATTCGGCATAAGCCGCTTCGTAACTCAGTTGTTCCGTCGATTTATTCATATCAATCTAAACCTTCTAAACCTTCTAAACCCTCTAAACCCCTAAACCTTCTAAACCTTCTAAACTTTCTAAACTTTCTAACCCTCATAAACCCTCATAAACCCTCATAAACCCTCATAAACCCTCATAAACCTCCATAAACCCCCTCACAAACCCTTCTCCTCAAACCAAACCCTGCTCTGATCCTCCGGCGAGCCATTGTAATTGATGCAAATTTCCTCGCCCGGTTCGATGGGGCGCAGGGCGTAAATATCGATGGTATTATTTTCAAAATCCATTCCGTAATCGGCGTTGGGGTTAAAAGAATGGTTATACAGCGAGCCGTAGCCCAGGGCGAAAGCATACCATTCGCCGTCGTCGCCCCAGTCGAAATAATAATCGTCCAGAACGGTTTGGCGCACGGAAGCCAGTTGTGCTTTGGGGAACAAGATGACCGGACAAATTTCAATCACCCCACCCTCCCCGATAGGTTCGGCGGCAAAAACGCCCGTTCCGTGAATATCGGAAGGCCCAAAATATACCGGGGCATTCTGTAAACTCATATCAAATCAACAAATCAACAAATCAACAAATCAACAAAACTCACCAGTCCCCCCCGGCCCCGCCGCCGCCGAAACTGCCGCCGCCAAATCCGCCACCGCCGCCGCCCCAGCCTCCTCCGCCGCCCCAACCGCCACTGCTTCCGCCACCCCAGCCGCCGCCAAAACCGCCGCCGCCGATCCACCAATCGTCGTCGCGTTTGCGCTTGCGGTGGCTGGCGCCCTTGCCGGAGTACATCGTTTCATGTCGCGCCGCCCGGGCCACGATAAACACAAAAAACAGCACCACCAGCACGAAAATCAGCAGGAATATCCATCCGCCGCCGCCGTTGTCTTTCCGGTCTTCCGGTTCCGATTTAAACTCCCCGGCAAGCGCCCGGAAGATGTCGTTCAGGCCGGCGTCGATGCCCTGAAAGTATTGTTGCCGGCGAAAAAAAGGGGCCATGGTATTGCGGATGATGCGTCCGGCAGTAATATCCGGCAGGGCGCCTTCCGTGCCATAGCCGGTAGCGATAAATATGCCGCGATCGGGCGGTTCCGATTTGACGAGCATCACCACGCCGTTGTTTTTGCTTTTGCGTCCGATGCCCCAGCGGTTGCCCAATTCGAAAGCGTAGGAAGACTTGTCGTAATCGCCTATGTCCGGCCGGATCATCACCACGATCTGGGTAGATGTTGAGTCGTTGTACCGGCGGAGTTTTTCTTCCAGCATGGCCTTTTCGCCCGCTGAAAGCCAACCGGCATAGTCGTGCACGTACACCGCGGGATCCGGCTTGGGCGGAAAGACGTCGTCGCCGGTTTGCGCAGATAGTGGCAGTACCGGAAATAGCATAAAAAGCGCGGCCAAAACCACACCAAAACGGTAAAACCGGCCATTGCCCGGCGACCGGTGTCGTCCACCGTCTACCCCCGAGGTTTCGGGGCAGGCTGTCCACCGTCCACCGTCCACCGTCCACCGTCTGCCGTCAACCGTAAATAATCTCATCGGGAAGTTCATTTTCATTGTCATGCGGATCGGCAGGAAAATATTGTTGCAATTGTTCGCCGATTTGGGCCACTACTTCGCAAACTCCGTCACAGGCTTTGCCTGCCTGCAGCCGCGCGCGCAACAATTGTTTTTCGGCGTCCCAGAAACGGAAACCGACGCGTTCATGGATGCCGGCATCGCCCCAGATGGCGAACAGGTGGGATTTTTCCGCCACGTAGATCAGCACCGCGTTTCGTTGTTTGGTATTGAACATGCCGAACAGCTGGAACAGTTCCGCCGCGCGGTCCACCGGGTGGTCGCGATCGCAAAAATCTTCCACGAACAGGCGTATCTCTCCGCTGGTGCGTTGTTCCGCGGCAGCAATGGCCTGCATGATGCGGGCTTCTTCTTCTTTGCTGAACAGCATGGTCAGAACTTAACTTCCGGCGCTTTTTCAGAACCTGGCGCCGACTGGAAATAACCTTTTGGCGAAAAGCCGAAAATACCCGCAATCAGGTTGGTCGGGAACTGCCGGATGTAGGAATTATACGCGTTCACGGTATCGTTGAATTTTTTCCGTTCCACGGAAATCCGGTTTTCCGTGCCTTCCAGTTGTTTTTGCAGGTCGAGGAAACTCTGGTTCGCTTTCAGGTCGGGATAATTTTCGGCCACAGCCAGTAAACGGCCCAGCGTGCTGCTGAGCGCGCCCTGGGCCTGCTCGAAACGCTGAATATTCTCCGGCGTCAGTTCGTCGGCTTTAATGGTCACTTTCGTGGCGTTGGCACGGGCTTCCACCACGGCCTGCAGGGTTTGTTGTTCAAAATTGGCGTAACCTTTCACCGTATTCACCAGGTTCGGGATCAGGTCGGCCCTGCGCTGGTACTGGTTTTCCACCTGCGACCAGGCAGCTTTGACCGTTTCGTCTTTTTTAACGGCATTATTGTACGTGCCGCACATGCTGAATACCAGCAGCAACAGCACCCCCAACAGGATCAGTGGCAGAAATTTTCTAAAGTCGATCATAATGTTTTGCGTGTAAGAATCTTGATATTGCGTTTTTTCAGACGTTTGCCATCTGCAAGGCGAAGGTACTTTTTGCCCCCGTTTTTCAGAAAGAAAAGTTTAATATCCATGAAAAAACATCTTTTCCCAGTATTGTGTTGCGCAATTTTTTGCGCCTATTGTCAAAATCAACCGGATATGCCTGTAACTGAAACCCACCAACGCCCGGCTTACGCGCTGGCCATTCACGGAGGCGCCGGCGTGATCCGCAAAACAGACATGAGCGATGAAAAAGACGCCGCCTGCCGGGCCGCCCTCGACTCGGCGCTGACCGTGGGCGAATCCGTGCTGAAAAACGGCGGCACCGCGCTCGATGCCGTCACCGCCACGGTAGCCTGGCTGGAAGACTGCCCCTTGTTCAACGCCGGACGCGGGGCGGTGTTTACCCACGAAGGCCGCAACGAACTCGACGCCAGTATTATGGACGGCAGCACCGAAATGGCTGGCGCCGCCGGCGGCGTTACGATCGTAAAAAACCCCGTCAAACTGGCCCGCGCGGTCATGGAAAAATCGCCTCACGTACTATTGACCGGACGCGGCGCCGAACAGTTCGCCATTGAAAACGGCCTCGACACCGTGTCGGCCGACTGGTTTTTCACGCAAGATCGCTGGAACAGCTTGCAAAAGGAGCTGGAAGCGGAAAAGAAAAACAACCCGCGGGGAAATAGCCTTCAGACACAAAACCCGGACTATAAATTCGGCACGGTCGGTTGCGTGGCCCTCGACCGGAACGGCAATCTCGCCGCCGCCACCTCTACCGGCGGCATGACCAACAAACGCTGGAACCGGCTCGGCGATTCGCCCATCATCGGCGCCGGCACTTATGCTTCCAACGCCGCCTGTGCCGTCTCCTGCACCGGCCACGGCGAATATTTCATCCGTTACGCCGTGGCCCACGACGTGTTCGCCCGCATGATGTACGGCGGCTTGTCCTTACAGGACGCGACCGACCAGATCGTCATGAAAAAATTAGTGGAAAAAGGCGGCGAAGGCGGACTGATCGCCGTGGATAAAAACGGAAACATCGCCATGCCGTTCAACTCGGAAGGGATGTTCCGGGGATATGCCAAACCGGGAGAAAGGAAGGTAATGATTTATAAAGAGGAATAGAATTTGGGCAGATTCTTCCCATTTCCCTCAATTTTTATTAAATTTGCAACCTGAATCAGCCGTCACGTATGGAAGAAATACTTCAGAAAAAATGGACTTACAGGGAGTTTCGCGAACTTGAGTTCGACGACAACGATCCCTTCTGGTACGAACTCGTAAATCGTAAATCGTAAGTCTTGACTCCTCTCGCCGAACGCCTCCGCCCCCAAACCCTCGAAAAATTTGTCGGCCAGCAGCACCTGGTGGGCGAAGGCGCCGTGTTGCGACAGGCCATTGAAGCCGGCAAAATCCCGTCCTTTATTTTGTGGGGTCCGCCGGGCGTAGGCAAAACGACCCTGGCCCAGTTGATCGCCAAAATGCTGAAAAAGCCGTTTTACCAGTTGTCGGCAATCAATTCGGGCGTAAAAGACATCCGCGACGCTATCGAGAGCGCGGAAAAAACGACGCTTTTTCAGGCCAAAGGCGCTATCCTGTTCATCGATGAAATCCACCGTTTTTCCAAAAGCCAGCAGGATGCCCTGCTGGGCGCCGTGGAAAAAGGCATTGTCACCCTCATCGGCGCCACCACGGAAAACCCCTCTTTTGAGGTCATACCGGCGCTGTTGTCGCGCTGCCAGGTGTATGTGTTGCAGCCCCTGGATAAAGCAGCGCTGGTTGGGCTGCTGCACCGCGCCCTCGAAGAAGACGAGGCGCTTAAAAACGCTGACATCGAACTGGCGGAAACCGACGCTTTATTGCTTTACTCCGGCGGCGACGCGCGCCGCCTGCTCAACGCCCTCGAACTGGTATCCAACTACCGGCAACCCGGCGAAACCCTCCGCATCACCAACGACCTGGTGCGTCAACGCATCCAGCAAAACATCGCGCTCTACGACAAAAGCGGAGAACAACACTACGATATTATTTCGGCCTTTATCAAAAGTATACGCGGCAGCGATCCCAACGCCGCGGTGTACTGGCTGGCCCGTATGCTCGACGGCGGCGAAGATATCGAATTCATTGCCCGGCGCATGGTCATCCTGGCCGCCGAAGACATCGGCCTGGCCAACCCCAACGGCCTGCTGCTGGCTGCCACCACTATGGACGCCATCCGGATGATCGGCATGCCCGAAGCGCGCATCATCCTGTCGCAATGCGCCGTGTATCTGGCCACTTCGCCAAAAAGCAACTCGGCTTACCTGGCTATCGACAAGGCGCTCGAGACCGTACGGGGCGCCGGCGCGCAACCCGTGCCCTTGCACCTGCGCAACGCCCCGACCAAATTGATGAAAGAACTCGACTATGGCTCCGGATACAAGTACGCGCACGATTTTCCGGGGCATTTTGTACAACAGGACTTTCTGCCCGAAACCCTGAAAGGAAAAATCCTGTACGAGCCGGCGGCCAACCCGGCAGAGGAGCGGGTCAGGCAAAAACTGAAGGAAGACTGGAAGGGCTGGTATCCGTATTAAGGCTTTGTTAAAGCGTTAAAACCGTGCTAAAACCGGGTGTCCGCTTGCAAAAACAAAACCTCGGGGGCTACGTTTGCCGTAAAAATTAATGTTATGAAAAAAACCGGCTTTTTGGCAGCCCTCGCCCTCATTTTGCTTACTACCGGCTGCGACCGCGACCCTTACCCGCTCGAAGTAGCGCGATTCGATATTTTCTGGTTCGACGGCGACAACTCCGGCACCCGTACCCCGAACGACGAACTGGACTTCGACGTGCGCATCAACACCACCGACCCCGACGCGGATGACCAATACATCACTCAATGGGAATTTTCCTATACCGCCAACGGGCAATTTGTGGCCGTGCTTCAGTCCGACCAGGGGCTGGTGACCAACAGCCTGAATTTCTCCGGCACGGTGGCCATCAAAAACCTGGCGCTGCCCTGGGCGGGCGGTTTGTTGCCCGGCGACCAACTGGAATTTCGTTTTTGGGCGGTCGACAACCGCGGCACCGCGGCGGAGCGTTTCTACCTCTACACACTGCAATAGCCTGCCTCAAATCAACCCCGGGGTTGATCTTCGTCATTTGTCCGGCTGCGTTTCATCATCAATTTTGCAACGTAAACATTTGATTATCAATCAATAGTTGCAAAACATGAAAATCCAGGTATCACAGGATCAAACCATAGCGGATGCGCAGGAAACCTTTTCGAAGGCATATCCTTTTCTAAAACTGGTGTTCTTCACCAAGCCGCACAAGGCTTTTAAAGGCAGCCATGCCAAGTTTCTGGTGCAGGATCACAACGTGCTGCTGGGGTCGCTGGAAAAACAGCCCAAAGACGGCGTACTTTACCTGGAACCGGAAATGCCGGTTTGGCAGGTGGAAAGGCTGTTTGAAGAAGAATTCGGCCTGCACGTACAGGTATTCCGGAAATCGGGCAATACCTGGCTGGAAACCAGCGTAACCGACAATATGTCGCTGGAACAGCAAAACGCCAAAGGCAAAGCAAGCGAAAATATTCACTTCGAGTTTGTCGATCCGATAGACTACCGCGAACAGGAATAGATTTTTCAACCTGAAAATTTTACGATATGAAATCCATCCTCGTTCCCACCGACTTTTCCAAATGCGCTTCGAACGCCATGAAGTATGCGCTTGACATTGCGCAGGCTACCGGTGCGGGGATCACCGTTTTGCACGTCATTTTCCCCAACGAAGGCGTTGATAACAACATTTATAACGCGTTCTGGTCGGACGAATACCTGGCGGAAAGGGCCAAAGGCCTCGGTCAATGGGTTAGCCGGCTGAAACGCAAGGCAAATACGCCCAAGGCGCCGGTCAAATCGGAGTGTGTGGTTGGCTTCCCCGTCGCGTCTATATGCGAGATGGCCGACAAAACGGATGCGGATATCATCATAATGGGCACCACCGGCGCTACCGGCCTGCGGGGCGTATTGCTCGGCAGCATTGCCGCCGGCGTTTTGTCCAAAACCCACCGCCCGGTATTGTCCATCCCGGCAAAAGCCGAGCGGGAAAAAGGTACGGACGCCGTGTTTGCCACCGACTTCCGGTTCAAGGTGACCGAGCGTTCGTTACAGGCGCTGCGTACCTTTTTGTCGTTGAAAAAAAGCAAGTTGCGGATCGTTCATATCATGGACAAGGTGGGCGAGCAGGTCGATAAATCCCGCGAGCAAACCCTGAGCCACAAACTCGGCGACATCCCGCACGATTTCCATTATTTGCACGACCGCGACGTGGCGCAGGCCGTTTCCAATTTTATCGAAACTACGGGCGCCGGCGCCCTCGTGGCCATCGCCCATGAACACAGCGTGTTGCACCGTTTGTTTTTCGACAGTATCACAAGGCGTTTTGCCCACCGGGTACACATCCCGATGCTGACCTTGCACGACGCGACATAAATCGCCCTCTACGGTGACGCGAATCATCGCAAACCGGCAAAAACACCTTCAAATTTGTCCCGTAAACCGATTTTCAACACTATAAAATGGAGGTAAATATGTCACTCGTTAAATGGAATCCGGAATCATCGTTATTTCCAACTTTATCCAACTGGATTGACGACATATTCGCCGATAACGGCGATTTCCCCAAACCAATGGTAAAAGGTATCACTATTCCGGCCGTGAATGTGACCGAAACCGGTAAAGAGTTCAAACTCGAAGTTGCCGCCCCGGGGTTTAAAAAAGAAGACTTCAAACTCGAAGTAAAGAACGGCTACCTGAACATCGAAGGAGAAACAAAAGAAGAGAAAGAAAAGAAAGAAGAACAGTATACCCGCAGGGAGTTCCGGTTCAACTCGTTTACCCGTTCCTTCGCGCTGCCTGAAAATGTGAAAGAAAACGAAATCGAAGCCAAATATGCGGATGGTATTCTGTTTGTTACCTTACCGAAGATGAAAGCAGACACGGCAAAACTGGCTAAAACAATTTCTGTGCAATAACAAATGCGGTGCGTATCTCTCCCGGGCCTGCAGCCGCCGGCCCGGGAGTTTCCGAATAATCTATTTTTCATCCTAAAATTGCCCTGTTATGCAACCGACAACGCCAATTTCGAAGATCATGACCCGGAAACCGGAAACGGTGAAACCAAACGACACGATGGAAGACGTCCGCCGGATTTTTGAAAAACGGGGTTTTCATCACATTCCGGTGCTTGAGGAAGATAAATTGGTCGGTTTGGTCTCTTATACCGATTATCTGCAGTTAATACGAAGCATATTCGACAACTCGCAGGAAGTAAGGCTCAATGAAAAAGTGCTGAATGCTACGGTGGTGGAAGACGTAATGACGAAA
>CALEYM010000761.1 GCA_937926185.1 uncultured Bacteroidota bacterium
AGTTGCCGTAAGTAGCCAAACGTCGGATGCGTCATACGACCAGTTTAACTTCAACGCCGCCATGCGCTTTGACGGAAAGCAGCAGCCCATTCGTTTGCCTTTGGGTCAAGGCGCGCTGAACAAGATCAGCATCTTTTTGGTGTTCCGCCCGGCCGACGATTCGCAGGAGCAATGCCTGTGGCAATTGGAGCGAAACAGCCGCAATTACCTCATGCTCACCACCCAACGGTTGGCGGATATGGAATCGCGGTACTTTTTGGAATCGCCGAACGCAGGTAATGGCTTGCCGGTGCTCAGTATCTACGAGCGTCATGTAAAGCCGGATACCTTGCCCATCGTATCCCAATACCTGATTATAGGCGCTCAACCGGTACTGCCTGAAACGCCGGTACAAGCCTTTCGCGGACAACTCGCGGAAATTATCGTGTACGACCGGGTATTGTCCCCTGTAGAACGCCGGCAGGTAGAAACCTACCTGGCCATGAAATACGGAATAGCGCTGGAGCCTTATAAAAACGCCGGCTATTACGATACTGGCGGCAAAATGGTGAAGCAAAACAAGGAATACCTGTTCCGGACAGCCGGTATAGGTCGTGATGAGGCCTCGGGCCTTAATCAAAAACAATCGTCAGGAGCCGAAGAACCTGAACTTCTGGTGATATCGGCAGGAACGCCGGCATCCGGCAACGCGGCTAATAAATCTGTCCTTCCCAATCAGAGTTACCTCCTTTGGTCCGATAACGGCGCTTCACTCCGAATGAGCGCATCCAAACCGGGCATGCCGCCCATGATCGGGCGCCGATGGGAAATCTCTGCTAACGATGCTGTACGCAGCTACCCGACAGCCCTGAAATTCGACACCCGGCGTACGGACTGGAGCCGGCGGCCTGACGAAAACTGGTGGCTGGTTTGCGATCGCGGCGGCAAAGGCCAGTTTGCGCCTGAACACACCCGCTATATACCGGCCACGTCGATCAGTCCGGAAGGCTACGCCATTTTCCGTCCTATTCTGTGGGATACCGATGCCTCCGGACGGGATGTTTTTAGCCTCGCAGTAGCGCCGCATCTGTTTGCCAAATATTGGATCAGCGCACCGCAATGCCAACCGGAAAAAGAGGGTCGGCTGAATGCCGGCGCCGAAGGCGGTAAGCCCCCCTACCGGTTTATATTGGAAGGGCAGGACATGGATATTCGCCGGGAATGGACGTGCGACAACAACATCTTCACGGAGTTGGACGGCATCAAGCCCGGTCAATATACACTGATGGTATCCGATGCGACCGGCAAGATATACCGAGACACCCTTTGGGTTGAAAGCAGCGACGCGCCCGCCCCCGTGCTGGCCTCTTCCTACCGGTTGAATCCAGACCAAACACTCCATTTGGATGCCGGCCAGGGTGTTAATTTCCCTGCCCATGTTCAATTCTATTGGGTCGGACCAGATGACTTCTATCAAGAGGGGGCCAAAGCCGTTATCACTACGCCCGGCACATACGCGCTGACAATAGATTTGGATGGATGCATTTCGCGCCGGCAAATCGAAGTGGAGGCGCCTGCTGCAAATCCATTCCGGCAATTGCAGTTGTTCCCCAACCCGGCGCCCAGTGGCAACTTCTCCCTGATAGCAGACCTCTTTCAACCAGAGCAGGTGAGCATCCGGATCACCGATGCAACCGGACGCCTGATAACCCGGCAAACGCTGCAAGGAAGCGATTACTATTTCCAATCATTCAGCCTCCCTGTTGCCGCCGGCCTGTACCAGGTCACAGCACAAACTTCTCAGGGCGCTCAGACCCTTCCATTATATATCCAATCCGGGATAAAACGATAACTCTGCCATCCAACTACCATACCATCCTCTTTAAAATAGACCTAAACCATTCCTGGTCCTAAATCGCTTTGCCATGAAATATATCGGTGTACTGCTGTTCAGCATCCTCGCAGCCGCCTTGATAGGCGCCGGCATACCTCAGCACCTTCCGCAAAAGTTTAAAAATTTTGTTGAAGTGCTTTCCTTCGCTTCGCCGGACGATCCCATTGCGCCAACCGAAACACAAACAACACAGCGCCGCTGTCTGAAAAACGATGACGCGGTATTGGAGGCCGGCGGCGCCACGCTTGAGATACCCGCCGGCGCGCTTCAGGAGGATAAAACCATCTCCCTGACCGTACTCAATCCGGATGAATTACCTCCGCTCGATCAGGATTTGGTAAATGTGACTCCCGGCGAAGGCGGGTTCCGGTGTTTGCCGCACGGCACCACCTTCCTGCGCGACGTGCGCTTTACCGTGCCTTACGACAGTTGCCTGATACCGCCCGGCTACACGGCGAAACATATCCGCACTTTTTTCTACAATGAGCAAGCTGCCCGCTGGGTTTCCCTGCCGTATGATACACTTCTGGCCACTCGTGGCGCGCTTGCCTCGATGACCACACACTTTACCGATTTCATCAACGGCATTATTAAAACGCCGGATGCCCCGGAAACGCAGGCCTATCCACCCACTGCCATCAAAGACCTGAAGGCCGCCCCGCCTTCGGCCAACATAGATGCCATAGCGCCCCCTACCGCTAACAGTATGGGAGCGGCAACCTTGCAACTGCCCATTAAACTCCCACCGGGACGCAACGGCATGCAACCACGATTAGACATCCGCTACAACAGTGAAGGCGGTAATGGCTGGCTCGGATTGGGATGGGACCTGAGTATTCCGGCCATTAGCATCGAAACCCGCTGGGGCGTGCCTCGTTACAGCCCCGATCTCGAGACGGAAACCTACACCCTGAACGGCGCCATGCTCACACCCGTAGCACATCGCTCTGCCTTCGAACCGCGCCCATCGAGCAATACCAAGCAGTTTTACCTGCGGATAGAGGGCAACTTTCAAAAAATCATCCGACATGGTACCAACCCCAAAAACTACTGTTGGGAGGTCACGGAACGCAATGGCACGCGCCATTTTTACGGCGGCGACGGTAGCGACGTGGACAAGGATGCCGTGCTACTCGACGATGACGAAAATATCGCCTATTGGGGACTGCGGGAGACGCGAGATTTGAATGGGAATTTTGTGCGGTACCGCTATGCCTTGGTGCAACACCCCGGTACGCCAGGTAGCCCCATGGGGCAACAATTATATCCGCAGGAAATCACTTAT
>CALEYM010000762.1 GCA_937926185.1 uncultured Bacteroidota bacterium
GTTTCCTTTGAAATCATAAACAGTTGCTGTTGACTGCCGTATCCACCCCGGATCATTGGTAGGATTTGCCTGCCAACCGCCTGAAACATAGTCCCAAAAAGGAACAAAGCCTTCGTTTGTTCCGTCGATTCGGATATTGGTAGCCGAACTGCCTGCCTTGCGCTGGCGATGGTTGACATAATTGTCTTCGAGGCGCCAATTACCCAACATTCCTTTTCGGTAGGGGTTTATGGTGTCGATGATGGGGAGTACACTTTCAATACAAGCGCATTCTTTCTGCCATAACTCCCGAAAGGTGTTGGCCGAAGCGTTTACGATATTGTTTGCAAGCGAAACTCCATTGGAGAAGTCTTGAATGGTTGAATACTGTCGCGGATCGGTTTTCGAAACAAGCGTCCCTACCGGGGTAGCGTGCAGATTGCGTCGGCCCGAACGGAGCATAATCAAATCGTATCGTGCGCCGTCCGAATCGAACGGAAGGCCGTCGTCTGTGTAAAAGGTCAAACCGTAGCCTGAGACATTATAGGCAGTTAGTCTTATGGGGCTATGCAACGCCCCCCAGCGTGTTGGATATCGGATAGCGCCGAATTCGTCGCCGTCAGTAAAATTGGTTTCATAGTTTTCCAGATAAACCAGGCCTGACAGGTTCGTTAAGGGTTTACCATTGGAAAAATAAAGTGCCGTGAGGCGCGCATTTGCATTATCGCAGGCCATCCCCATTCCCTCGTATACCCAATGGGCCGGGTAGGTAAATTGATAAATGGGGTCCTCGAATTCGTTTTGTGTTTTCGTGGCCAGCACATCCCCGCTCTCGCTATCCCAAAGTATGTTTTCGGTCGTAATGGTCGAACCATCTTGCATTTTAGTCACTTTGGTAAGTATCCCGTACCGTTTAACATATTTGGTGGTAACAGCCGAGCGAAAACGCACGTCTTCTTTTTGAAGAATAGCTTTGGCCGTGAACAGGATAATCGGTATGAAAGCATAGAAGCCATCTATATTCGCTGCCAGACCTGTCCCACGGGTAAGGGTTACTTCTTCCCGGAAGTCGTTCCAGATTTCGATGTCCAGGCCCAGGTTTTTGACGCCGCCAATCGTGCCATCCGGCTCGACTACATCTACAACATTGTTCAAGTGGAGGGGTAACGCATTGGGATTATCGACTTTGTACTCGTAGCTGGTTTGGGAAATTAAAGCCCCGTTTTGGGCGTATGCGGACTCCTGCTTCATTTTGCCGTGCATGTCGTTTACTTCGATGGTAAATCCCTGGGTTAAATGCAGGTAATCCTTGGACATAATTTTGAAGATCTTTTTCAGTTTATGTCCTTTGTCTCTAAAGCGTTGTGGAGCGGTGTAATCCACCCGCACGGGAAAATCCCGAGCCGTGTAAAACTTGTGGATCATCCAGCCCGCGCCTGTCCGCGTATTGGTCGTATAGGAGAGGTTTTGGACCTTGACTTCACTATAACCAATGACAGGTGCAGGAAAGAGGTTTTCTCCGAACGGCTTTTCAACGTAGTAAGAGTTGTCAGGAGCCAGTTTGATCTTGTCATTGAAATTAACCGGTTGTTTCCAAAGATTTTCTTCGCTACCGATGGTCGGCTCCCAAGACGCTACGCCGCTGCTGATCGTCAGGGTTTGTTCCTGACCACCTACAATTACCTTCTGTTGGGTGGTGTAGCTGTATTGCTGGCCGTAAACAGCAGAGGGTTGGCCGGTCATTGAATTCCAATTATCGCCTAGGGTTATCTTTTTTACCCGGTGCCCCCCGCCAAATTTTTTAAATCGCGGGTTGCACAGGCGTATCCAGGAAGTTTTTAATCCACCTTTTGTTACCCCGGCATATTTCGCCTTATTGCTTTTCATCTGGTTTATCTCGAAGCCGTTAAAGATATTTCCGATTGTCTTGGCCAGCCCCACCATACCTTTTAAAACTGCCTCAAATCCTGAGTTTGCCTCCGAACCGGGATATACCAGGTCAGGTAATTCCAGGCGCATGGTCTGCAGAGCTGCTTTTGTTACCGGATTAATGCTTTTGTTATTATCAGTTTGTACCAATTTGATCGGTATGCCAACCGTTGTAAGGTTTCCGTCAGTCACATTTCCGATACCCAGAGGATAGCCTGGGTCGTACACCATATAGCCGGTTATATTCTCCCGGATTTCCCCGGACACCTTCACATCCATATGAAACCAAATGTTTTCAACCGATTCCATGCAGCGCACCTTAAACGCGCTGGTATCCGGCAGAGTGTTCGATGGAAGATGCAAGGCTTCCAGATCGACCCATACGTAGCGACTCATATCAGCAGCCCCGGAAGTTCCGTGGTATAATAAACTATCGATGTTGCCAGAACTGGTTTTACTGAACCCTTTTACAAAATACATTTGGCCGGCTCGCTGGTCCTGTACATAGGCGTAATCGTCCGATTCGTATTCCACCTCAATTGTCCCCCCTGAAGGCAACTCAATTTTGCTCAAACTCCAAGCTCCTGCAAACTGGTGTACTTGCGGGATATCCGGCGAATCGTCGAACAAAAGGGATTCGTCTTGTAAGGCATAGGGGTAATACGAATTGTCCGGGTAATCCGACGGGTTAATTTTATGGTTTCCCCAGCGATCCACATAGGCCATATTATAGGCATACTTGGCGGCTTGGCTCGCGCCCACAGGCCGGTCGTTGTACGTGAAAGAATAAGCGTTTAGCTCACCCCGTTTACTTTTGCCATAGGTAAACCACAGTCTTTTCAAAGTGAGCTTACCGTGTTCTGCGGAAATGGAGTTTGGCGTATTCGGACAAAGGCTGTAATCATATTCGAAATGCACGGTTTTGATGGGTACCGCGGCGGCGCCCAATGCCATAAGCTCCGCCTTGGAGAATAGTTTAATGGAGTCCAGCTTTTGCAACAGGCAGGAGGTGCTGTCTATACCGCCGTTCTCCGTGACTACGCCCAGGGCATCTTTGCGGTCACTGAGGTAAAATTGAGCGATCATGGTTGCTGATTCAATGGAGTGAACGTACCAAACCTCTTTTTCTCCGTAGATATAACTGGCTTTGTTGTCCTTTTTGTCGGATTTTCTACCGGGCTGAAGGCGTGCTACGGAATGCACCTCAGAAGGGCTTTTTCCATACGGCGTGCGCCATTTGAACGGCTTATCCAGCAAAGTATAATTGATGCGCATGGCCGAGCCGAAATCGTCGTTTGAAACTCCATTGCCGGTCCGGTCGATATAATCCGGCGACAACACCGCTGTAAGTAAAAATGCATAGGGATATGGGGGCATGATCTCGCCATTATAATAGTTGTCCCGCCCGCGGATATTTCGGATAGAGTTATCAACAGAAGAATCGTAGACCATCAGGCCGGTGCTATCTTCCACTACATTTTCGCTTGCGCTGAACGATACGTCTTTTTGATGGGTGTTATAGGCCGGAATGCCATATACGTACCGGGAACCGTCCGGCTTCACGATTGTAGCTTCGGAAATGTGAAACTTCGAGTACCGGGTACGGCTTAGGGCAGTATCCGGCACACAATCGGTGTAGTTTGAAATTACGCGGAGCGTGTTCTTTTCATAACTTTTAATGGTGGATTCAAAACCATACCGGTCTGCTTCACGGCCGTCCAGGTGTTGCCAAACCTGGTTGCGTTTTTCCCGGGAGGATCGGGTTAAATTTGTGCCGCTGGAAAAAGTTTCTTTTCCGACCGGTTTTTGGTTGCTTGAAATCAGGTATGCCGGACGCAGCGCTCCGCTTGTTTTTTCCAGTTCGCCTTGTGATGGACTGCCATTTCCGTATTTTTTCCGGAACGGTTCATTGATCCTGGTCATGTTTGGTTCTCCCGCACTCTTGAAAAATACCGGTTCATATAAGGATTTCCCATCCAACGCAGTGAAGGTTGCCGCTTTGGCCAGTGCGTTATTCTCTGTCCATCCCTGTCTGTAGGCATCCACAACCGTAATATTGCCGTCAACTCCAACCTTCACAGCGTTGCCCAACCCAAGTTCCACTCCCAAACTGCTTGAAGTGCTTTCATTTTTGTGAAAAGCGTCTTTGTAATAGCCGATATCGTTTCGAACTGCCCGATATTGGCCTGCACATCCTTGGCCCGAAGCCACAAACAAGTCAAACGTACCAAACGCCGGAGGCAAAACCGGCATATATTCCCGCCAAGGTAGCCCATGACGTTCCCGGTTGAAATCCATAACATCAAAGGGTTTGGCTATTTGACTGTTCAAATAACCAAAGGCAGATTGCTTTTGGTAGTTGGAAACTAACCGCTGTTCCGTCCGGTATCCCTCCACCGATACGTGTGGGTTTACTGCGTAATATTCGCCACCTAAAGTGCCATGAAAAGTGAATGCATTATTTCGAAGTGGCAGGTCTGAAGTGGGCGTGTAAGTGGAACCGCCAAAAGATATACTTGTGCTGATGCCACCCAATGATCCAAAGACATTTTTTCCATCAATAATCAGGTCTTCATAAAATTTGGATACGTTGTACGCTATAGACAGGTCGCGAAGCCCGCGACGGGAATTGATACTGAGGGAGGCGCCGAGAGAATTGGAAATCTTTCCTGTGTTCAAGGAAAGACCAATTGATGGAGTAAGGTTCAAACCGCTTTGTGAGTCGTAGCTTAGTCCAAGCCCGGTAGTTAGCGCTCCTTTACTTGTATTGCCAATGGAAAATGTTGGAGTGACTCCAACCACTTGTCCGTACCCCCTGTATGTGTTATAATATATCCCTCTTGACAAATTCAATCCAACACCTATACCTATCTTATTTTTTGGCAGTCCTTTAATTTCAATTCCGGCGCCAACAGTTACACCAGTAGTAATATCCGGTCGAATGTTGAAGGTTTTCGAGATAGAATCCCCTTTAAAATCATCCGGCACGCCGCGCATTTGCCGGTTTATTACACCAGGATTCAGATTCCAACCGAGACCCACCCAACTGGCCTCTTCGTCCATACCCGGTCCTGCCGAATAGGAAATATTGATTGGATAACCGCCAACATCCATTAATGGGATATTGTACTGGAAGTTCCCGGTAAACAGGTCGACCATATCGCTGGTGCTGGCCGGTGTAAAGGAGGACACTTCCGGCTGGGTCGGTCCGGAGGTGAGCGCCCAGGCAACTGTAGGTGCGAAGACTTGATTTAGAAGCGCTACTACCAGGAGCAGGGCAAATCGACGAGCGGGGAGTTGGAGTTTTAGCATAAGGCTAAAATTTTAATTTTGGTGCATTTAGTATCGTTTCCTGATTGAATACGAATTCAAATTTCCGGTGAAACCAAAGCGAATCCCGGTAAACAAGTCGCAAACCTTCCCGCTTATTTGAAGGCAAAGCCCTTGCATCCGATTCGAAGGCCAGAATGAAGCGGTAAGCATTATCAACTTGTCCCGTAGGCTGCGCATGGTAGAACACGCAGGGCAGGGAATCATTTTCGGTTAGTACGGTAAAGGATTTCTCCAGTCGGTATAGCATGTGCTGCTTTTTCAATTCCAGAGAGTCGGGGTCACCGGATAATTTGGCTAATTCTTTATCGATCGGAAGGCCAGACGTAGCTCGTAGTGCCACCATAAACTGACAAAATCCGGACTGGCGCTCCAGGTTTTTGTGGACAGATACTTTTACCGCACTTCCCGGCTTTGATTGCATTAAAGCAACATAATTTGGCGGTTGGTAAAATGCTTCAATCATTAGGTTGGCAACATGCACTTGTTGAATAAAGCCGTTCTCCGGATTGCGAACATACTTTATGTAATCCGCCGGACTCAGGTGTTCCGGCTGGCAGGCAAATACCAGTAGTAATCCTATGAGCAAGTGAATCCGTAGTGCGCGCATGTTGTAGGGAGTTATTCGAAATATGTAAATTCGAGAAAGTATTCTTTTCCGGTCAGTTCGCGTAAAATCATGATATAGTCCTCCTCATCATTCAGACCTGTTGCACTTTG
>CALEYM010000763.1 GCA_937926185.1 uncultured Bacteroidota bacterium
TAATAAAAAGCCTGCATGGGCAGGTGGCTGTCGTACGGTTTGGCTTCAAAAAACCGGATGGCTTCCTCACAGAGGTCGGCCACTTTGCGGTGATCGCCCCGGCTGCTGCAGGCCTGAAGTTGCAGCAGCCGTCCGCTCAGATGGAGCCGGAAGGAGGCGTTTTTCGCCAGGTACGGCTCGATATGCCGGAAGGCTGTTTCAGCCTGGGTCGTTGCTTCCTCCTGTGAGGCACGCCCAACAATGTACCGGCTGATGAACTGTGTATACGCTTCTTCCGCCTCGTTTTCCATGATCCAGACAGACTGATACTCCCGGTACATGTCCCGGTAGTATTCGTATTTTTTCGGATCGCCGCCAACTGTGCCGTAGTGCAGGCGCAGGTAATACAGCGTGTTCATGCTGAGCTCGGTGAACTCGAAATGCCGGGTGTGGCGCAGCAGTTGTTCGAGCAGTTCGATACCGGTTTGGTGCACTTTTTTGGACAACAGCGTCATGGCGGTCGCCCATTTTTTATGGCATTCGAAATGCGCTTTTTGCCGGTCGGTGTAGCCCGGCTCGTTATAATCGAGCAGGAACACCACGTCGAGCAGCCGTTCTTTGAGTTTGTTTTTCAGACTGTGCAATTTTGGCGCCGCCCCGGGCGAGCCATACAGGGCGGTTGCGGCCTCTTCGTCGGTGGCGGCTTGTTTTTGCTGCGCCAAATCGAAGAGGCGGCTCATTTTGGAACCCGGTTCGAGCACGGTATCCCAAATGGCGGTAGATTTGAGTTTGCCCCAGGGGAGCGAACCCGTTAATTCGATCAGATCACGCATACTTCGTTTCGTTTGGAAAAGTTACCCAATAAGGCAAACCGGATGTTGCGACAGCGGCGTAAGCGCGCATGTCACGAGTTGCTTCTCCGCGGCCTGGTCAGGCGCATAAAAGAAGCAGGGCATCCGAAATGCCGGTCGAAGTGATGGTGGCCCGATCAGGCCGAATCAGACTTAAAGGTTTGAAAACAGCAGGGTGCAGATAAACCGAGTGGCGTCAGCCATGAGGTGTCAAGACTTTTCATAGGCGATTATGATGTTGTGTAAAAAAGATTACGGGAGGAAGGATTAAATCGCGGAGATTAAACCAAAAAATTACTTTTCAAAAGGTATGGAGAGCAGCAAATGTATGATAAATTTTTTATCTGCAATAGCCGCCCGTTTTTTTGGCAAAATAAATGTAAGGGTCAAATTGTCAGCGCCACACCAATTCCCGAATTACTGTACAGGAGTGCTGCCGATTGCCTACCTTTGCCGCCGGCCTTTTTCGCTGTGCGCCCGATCGAACTGCGTTCAGGCCAAAGAGAACACCTGCTCCCGTCGATTTAACATGAGACAACTGTTACACACCGGCTTCGCCTTTTGCCTGATATGCCTTTTTTCGGCGCCATCCGCCGCCCAAACCCCAAACGCCCCCCGGATTACCGGAAATCTGCAAAGCAACGGCAACTTTTTCATTCGCGATTCCGCCATCGGCGCTGCCAGCACGCCGCAATACGATAACCAGAAATTTGGCGCCGAAAGCTGGCTGACCCTCAATTACTCCAATTGGGGTTTCGACATGGGCATCCGTTTCGACGTGTTCAACAACTCGAACCTGCTCAACCCAACCGGCTCCTTCACCGGCGAAGGCATCGGGCGCTGGTATATCCACAAGGAAATTTACGGCTTCGACATTTCCGGCGGCTACCTGTACGATCAGATCGGCTCGGGCATCATTTACCGGGCTTACGAAGAACGCTCCCTGCTGATCGACAACGCGCTGAAGGGTGTGAAAATCGGTTACCAGATCAATGAAAACTGGAAAATCAAAGTGTTTACCGGCCGGCAAAAACAGCAGTTCGATTCGTACAGCTCCGTGGTGCGCGGCGGCGCCCTGGAAGGGTTCATCAAACCGGATTCTGCCAAAAACTTTACCCTGGCGCCAGGGCTGGGCGTGGTGGCGCGCGCATACAGCCGGGAAACCATCAACCAGGCCCGCAGCGAATTCAACCGCTACAAACGCCGCGACAGCATCCAGTACAATGCATACGCCATGACGGCATACAACACCCTGACGGCGGGTAATTTTACCTGGTATGTCGAAGGGGCATTAAAAACCAGGGACATCATTTTCAACGAATTCGACAGCCTGCACGTGCCCGTGCGCGACGCGGGCGGCGCCATCATCCGGGTGGATACTATCGAAGACATTTTGGTGAACACCAACGGGGTCATGGCTTACACCAGCATGTCTTATGCGGGCAAAGGTTTCGGCATTACCCTGGAAGGCAAATACACGAAAAACTTCCGCTTCCGCAACGATCCTTTCCAGTTCGCCGTACAGGGGCCCATCAACTTTCTGCCACCCATTGCCCGGCAGAATACCTTTCGCCTGCCGGCGCGTTTTTCGCCCAATACGCAGGAAATCGGCGAGCAGGGGCTTCAACTCGACGCCCGGTACGCCGTGAACAAAAGTTTGACCGCGGGCCTGAACGCCTCCAACATTTACCTGCTCGACGGCAAGGAACTGTACCGAGAAATTGCGCCCGAATTTACCTATAAATACAAACGCAAATGGCAAATGTTGCTCGGGCTGCAATTCCTGAAATACAATATCGCCGTTTACCAGTTTAAAGACGACTCCGAAGACCCCGAGGACGTGATCCCCTGGGTAAAAAAAGGTAAACAGGGATACGTGGACGCATTCACGCCGTACGCCGAGTGGCTGTATAAATTCACGCCCCGGAAATCGCTGCGCGTGGAAGCCCAATACCTGCTGACCGACGACGAATTCGGCTCCTGGGTGAATGCCCTGGTAGAATTCGGCTGGGCGCCGCACTGGCTCATTTATGTGTCCGACATGTATAAACTGGGCCACAGCAACCTCGACCGCATCCCGCAAAGCGAACGCGCCGAAAAAACCAAATACGACGGCCTCCACTACCCCACCGTCGGCATCGTGTACACCCACCGGGCCAACCGCGTGTCGCTGGCCTACGTCAAGCAGGTGGAGGGCATCAACTGCGCCGGGGGAATTTGCCGCTATGAGCCGACGTTTTCCGGGGTCCGGCTTCAGGTGAGCTCCTCGTTTTGAAAACATTGTTAACTTTAAGCGTTTAATTTTAAGGCCTGAGCGCCTGATTAACATAAAGATTATGATGAAAAACATCCTTATTTCCGCCGCTTTGGCCTCGGGGTTACTACTCACGGGCTGCACCGAGGAACTGATCTATATCAATCCGGGCAGCGGGCCAACCGACCCCGTCGACCCCGGAACCTTAACCCGCAGTGTGCTGGTGGAAGAACTCACCGGCGTAAAATGTCCGAATTGCCCCGAAGGCACCGCCACCCTGGTGGGACTCGGACAGGTGCACGGCAAAAAACTGATTGTTGTGAGTATTCACGCCGCTATCGGTTACGATACGCCCTACCCGGAAAGCAAATACGACTTCCGCACGCCCGACGGCACCGAAATGGCCAATTTCATCGGTTCTCCCATCGGCTTCCCCTCCGCTGCCGTCAACCGCCGGATAATCCCGCCCGACAACGAAGCATACATCCCCCGCACCAAATGGGCCGGTATCATTGAAGAAGAACTGGCCGAAGCGCCCCAAATCGACCTGCGCCTGAAAACGTCCTTCAACGCGGCCAGCCGCCAGCTCACCGTGACAACCGATCTGATTCCCGTGGCCGATCTCGACGGCGAACACCGGCTGACCGTACTCATCACCCAGGACAGTATCGTGGATTACCAAAAAGTAGACCTGCTCAAAGTGTCCGACTACGTGCACCGGCACGTATTTCGCGACGCGCTCACCCAGGCCACCGGCGACGTCATTGCCGAACCGCTCGTAGCAGACGGGAAGATCACCAAAACCTTCAATTATACGCTGCCTGCCGACTGGAATGAAAAACATTGCAGCGTGGTCGCTTTCGTACATCACGGCACCACGCCCGACAAGGAAGTGCTGCAGGCTGCCGAAGAACATGTTGTCAAATGATGGAACGCACAGACTTTCCAGGTTTTAAAAACCTGGAAAGTCTAAACCACTCTAAACCACCCTAAACCACTCTAAACCACTCTAAACCACTCTAAACCACTCTAAACCAACAACACTACTAAACCCACCACATTAAAATATTATGTTCCAGCTCACAGAAGAACACCTCGCTGTAAGAGAAGCGGCCCGCCAGTTTGCCCAAACCGAATTGAAACCCGGCGTCATCGAGCGCGACAGCAAAATGCAATATCCCTACGAACAGGTGCGGAAAATGGCCGAACTCGGCTTCCTTGGCATGATGGTGCCGCCCGAATACGGCGGCGGCGGCATGGATACCCTGTCGTACGTCATCGCCATGGAAGAGATCAGCAAAGTGGACAGTTCCTGCTCCGTCATCATGTCGGTCAACAATTCCCTGGTTTGCTGGGGCATTGAGAAATATGGCACCGAGGAACAAAAACAAAAATACCTGCCGCTCCTGGCCTCCGGCGAATGGATCGGCTCCTTCTGCCTCTCGGAACCTGAAGCCGGCTCCGACGCCACCAGCCAGCGCACCGCGGCCGCGGACATGGGCGACCATTACCTGCTGAACGGCACCAAGAACTGGATCACCAATGGCGGCACTTCAAAACTGCACCTCGTCATGGCACAAACACACCCAGATAAGGGGCATCGCGGCATCAATACGCTCATCGTGGAGACCTCCTGGCCCGGCGTAACTATTGGCGCCAAAGAGGACAAACTCGGCATCCGCGCTTCCGATACCCACACCATCATGTACAACGACGTGAAGGTACCAAAGGAAAACCGCATCGGCGAGGATGGCTTCGGCTTCAAATTCGCCATGCAAACGCTGGCGGGCGGCCGTATCGGTATTGCCGCGCAGGCGCTGGGTATCGCCGCCGGCGCTTTCGAGTTGTCCGTGGCGTATTCCAAAGAGCGGGAAGCCTTCGGCAAACCGATCAGCCAACACCAGGCTATCGCCTTCAAGCTAGCCGACATGGCCACCGAAATCGAAGCCGCGCGCCTGATGGTGTACCGCGCCGCCGTGATGAAAGACCAGGGTCTCGATTTTACCCAGGCCGCCGCCATGGCCAAACTGTACGCCTCCGAAGTGGCCATGCGCCACACCGTGGAGGCCGTGCAAATCCACGGCGGCTACGGCTACGTGAAAGAATACCACGTGGAACGCCTCATGCGCGATGCCAAGATCACGCAGATTTACGAGGGCACCTCGGAAGTGCAGCGCATCGTGATCTCCCGGAATGTACTGAACGGAGAGTTGTACGTGCCGATGCCGGCGATGGCGGCGCAGGTATAGCGACCCAAAATCACTGCTCTTTTTCTTCGCCGCTAAATTTTTTATACATCAAGCCATAATAAAACCACATCGTCAGCCCGTAACAAAGTCCCCCGATAATAAACACACCCCAAAATACCCGGAACTCCTGTGAAAGAAAATCGCTGCGCAGCGCCGGCAAGTTGAAGCCTTCGTCCAGGAACTGCATAAAGAAACGCACGGCAAAAGCGGACACAGTGCCCCAACTCAGCCCTGTGACCAGCACATACAGCACGGGCCCCCGGCGCCTGACTTTTTCCCAGTGCCGTACGAAGGATTGTTTTTCTGCCGCGTTCATACCATTATGTGGTTTTAAAATTTTTATACATCTCCTCGCAGCCAAACCAGGCTACGACAAGTCAAATCAACCCCCTCGATTTTAGTTCCAGGTATTTATTGATCGTATTCAGAGTCAGGTCTTGCGGCCGGGTCAGTATGGCCTGAATGCCGTATTGCCGCAGTTTGTACACCATTTCTTTTTTTTCCTGTAAAAACTGGCGGGCAATGGTTTGCCGGTAAATATCCGCCGTACGTTCCACCTCTTCATTGGCCAGCGCGCGAATTTCAGTGTTTTCAAAAAAAACGACCACCAGCAGGTGAAAACGGTTGA
>CALEYM010000764.1 GCA_937926185.1 uncultured Bacteroidota bacterium
GGTCTGATTCTCCAACCGCGAAGCGGTTGAATATCAATTAAATAAATTGAAATTCAACCACTTCGTGGTTGCCACAAGGTCTTTCTGATTACCCCGGGTTGCACCCGGGGCTATTCAAATTTGACCGCTTCGCGGTCTGTCGCATAATGAAAATTTACAAACCGAGAATCGCTGACCACCTATCGATTTGAACCTGTCCAATAGTTGATAATTCAGGATGAGTGTCACTAAACCGGAGAAAATCTGCGCAAATCCAGTCTATTGTCAATTTCCCTGCGAATGCATAAATAGTCAACTTACGCTCCATACGCGTCATTTACCTGAAGTTAGAAATTCGATGCAACAGGCAACAGCCAGGGCAAGACAAAACTGCCCACCTTGACATCTAAAAAAACAACTGTAACTTTATCCTGCAGTGGGCTCACTTCAGCCTTTTCACCACGCCCCAGCCGCTGCTGCATCCTTTGCCGATGCCGAGATAATCGGGCAGCGCCACGTTGCAGCCGAATTCGAGCGAAAAAGCCAGCATTTTCACGCCTTTATACGATATCCAGCGCTCTTCTTTTTTGTCGATCAGTTTTACTTCCACCGCGCGTTCGGGGTGGTAGCCGAGTTGGTGCAGGAGCGCCACAATCTGGTTGAGCAGTATTTTTTCGAGCAGGGCGAGGCGTTCCACCATGCCTTCGAGGCGGGTCCAGGTGGCGTAGTTTTCCTCGTTGAGGGCGATCCAGTGGCGGATATGATAGCGGAAGGGTTTTTCCCACACGTTGAGGGTGAATTGTTTTACGTCGAGCCGGGCGATGCGCACGGGCGTGTGGCGGCCGTTGAGTTCGAGCGTCCAGTCGGGCTGCGAGAAGAAGTGGTGGAGTTCTTCGATGCCTTCGTTGAGGCACACGAGCATGGGTTTGCCGTGATCCTGTTTGTACTGGATGAGGGGCAGCCGGTAGTGAAAGCCGCCGGTGTCGTTGTTGTGGTTGTGGAACAGTTCGTGTTCCCAGCCGGCTTTGCGGGCCACGGCGCCGCGAAAAGCGCGCAGTTCCCAGGGTTCGATGGGCGTGTCGAAGACGACGGAGAGTACCCGGAGTTTGGTATTCATTGGTTGTGAGGATAATGTTGGAATGGTTGAAATCCGGATTCGGGGGATTCAATGCAATGGACTTGCAAGGGACGAAGGTAATATGGTTTTGTCATATTATTTTCACCACAATGCCACGCCCACATGTAAACCCAGCAGGAGGTAGGGCGTCGTGCTGTTGCCCGGTACGAATTCGAACAAAAAGCCCGGTTCTTCCAGCATTTCGGCGTCGGGCGGCAGCTGCCGGCGCACCTGGTTGAACTGTACGCCGAAACCGCCGTAAGGTTCCAGCAACAGGCGTTTTTGCGCGCCGAGGTAAAACTGCCAGCCGGCCCGCGCGGCCAGTCCCTGCGTGCGCACCTTGCGCTCCACCGGGTAAAATTCGGTGTATTGCTGCCCCTGCCGGAATATTTCCCGGATGGCGACGTGTTTAATGTCGTGGTATTTCCCTTCCGGGCCGAGGTAAAAAGCGGCGTTTTCCGAGCGTTTCAGGTAGAATTTCAACCCGGCTTGCGCGCGCAGTCCTGTGTAGGATTCGCCCCGGTGGTCGGCGTATTGCAAGACCGAACCGATAAAAGCGCCGGCCCCGGCGTCCAGGCTTATTTTGGGCGAAAGGCGCACATCGGCGCCAAAGGCAAAGGCTTGTTTAAAAGGGTTGAGCAGGGCGCCGATATCGGTCTTGAAGGTGAGCAGCGGGAGGCCGGGCTCGTTGGCGGCAGACGGTGTAGCCATCGGCTTAAGGGCTTGGGCAGACGGCAGACAGTTTTTGGAAGTTTCGTAAACGTCATTTACCCCTGCCACGGGTACCGCCACAAAAAACGAGCAAGCAATCAGGAGCGTCCGCATTTATTTTTCGATGGATCCGATTTTCCTGATCAGCGGCAGTTGGCTCAGGTCGTAAATCTGAAAATCTGTTTTCGTCGATACGATCATCTTTTGGCCGTCCACGATCAGGTCATACGGGTCGGTCAGATAGACGGCATGGTTCGGCAGTTTTTTTACATCCAGCGGATCGGAAATATCGAACACTTCCAGGCGGTCGGAACCTTCGTCGCACACGAACAGGTAGTTGTCCCTGTAACCCAGGCCGTTGGGAATATTGAGCGGATACATACCCCTTTCAACCGGCATGCTTTTGTCGCTCACGTCGTACACCAGCAGGGCGCTTTCGCTGGACACATTCCCACAAATATTCTGAATGATCTTGATGGTGGAATAGGCGTAATTGTCCTTGACCACCACGGGATCGCAACCGCCGAAGAAGAGGGCCGAACGCCCGGTCTGCGACTGTATCGCCGGCGCCGCCGGATTGGAAATATCCAGGATGTACAAGGCGGTATTGGAACCCAGGTAAATGGTATTGTCATAGATAATGATCGTTTCCAGGCCATAATCGGTAGTCAGGCGGTGTACGAGTACCGGCTTGTCGGGATTCTGCAAACTGTAGGTTAGCACCTCGTTCGGGTTGAGCGTGTACATATAGCCGTTGTGCACGGCAAAACGCGTGATGGAACCCGATTTGCCGGCGGCGGATTCCAGGCCGTCGAAATCTTTGGCGCAAGCGGCCAAAAGGAGCGCCAGACAGGGAACAAAGCGTATTATCTGTTTCATCGTATATCTTATTAAATAATCTCACGGTTGTTATTCGTCCGACGACAAATTCGTCGGACGAAGCATCTCTAAACCCTCATAAAC
>CALEYM010000765.1 GCA_937926185.1 uncultured Bacteroidota bacterium
TTGCGCCCAAATTTCGACAGCGAAACCGACAGCCTGGAACTCACCCAGCGCCACTTTACCGACAGCCTGCGTTTCCCGTTGGCAGCGGTGGTGTTTATTTGGCTGGTGCATCTCTACCTGACCTTTACAGATGTCGATCCCGGATGGTATGGCGTAATGCCCCGCCATATTTGGGGACTACGGGGCATCGTGACGGCGCCCCTGGTGCATGGCAGTTGGGAGCATCTGTTGTCCAATACGTTCCCTTTGTTTGTACTCAGTGCCCTGTCGCTTTATTTTTACCGGAAGGTTGCCATGCGGGCTTTCTGGATGATCTATTTCGGTACCGGCATTTCCGTTTGGCTTCTGGGTCGTGAAGTATTGCATATCGGCGCCAGCGGGGTGGTGTACGGACTGGTTGCTTTTATTTTCTGGAATGGCATTTTCCGCCGCAGTCTGCGCTCCATTATCCTGGCGCTGATCGTGATGGTGTTTTACAGCGGTATGTTCCTGGGCATTTTGCCTGCCCAGGAAGGGATTTCCTGGGAAAGCCACCTGTTGGGTAGCCTGGTTGGTATTTTCGCGTCCTTTTGGTTCAAAGGCGAACTGGAAGACGACGAACTGGAAAAACACGACCCCTTTGCCGACGAGCGCTCGGCAGAAAAAGAATACTTTTTACCCCGCGATATTTTTGAAAAAACAAAAACCCAACGCGCCCTGGAAGCCGAAGAAGAAGCCCGCCGCCGTCAGCAACAAAACGACACTTTGTGGCCGCCGTTCTGGAATCAAAATAATACCTGGAGTTGAGGATTAATGATTAACTTTCAACAATACATGCGCCGTTGTATGACCCTGGCCCGGCTGGGCGCCGGCAGCGTATCGCCCAACCCTATGGTGGGGGCCGTATTGGTGTATGCGGACAGGATCATCAGCGAAGGCTGGCACCGCCGCTACGGCGAAGCGCACGCCGAGGTGAACGCCGTGCGCGCCGCGGCGCAGGCAGACCGGCCATTGATCCCGCAATCCACCTTGTTTTGTTCGCTGGAGCCGTGTTTTCACCACGGCAAAACACCGCCCTGCGTCGATTTGATCCTCGAACAAAAAATTCCGCGGGTTGTGATCAGCAATACCGACCCCAATCCATTGGTGGCCGGGCAAAGCATAAAGAAGCTTCGGGCCGCTGGCGTGGAAGTAACAACAGGTATCCTGGAAAGCGAGGGGCAATACCTCAATCGCGCGTTTTTTACCTGGATACTGAAAAAACGCCCCCATATCGTGCTTAAATGGGCGGAAAGCAGCGACGGCTTCATTGCGCGGAAAGGGGAACGGACAGCCATCTCAGGGCCGTTGACGCAACGCCTGGCACACCGTTGGCGCGGCGAATCGGATGCCATTCTGGTTGGAACGACCACCGCCCTGACGGACAACCCCCGCCTCGATAACCGCTTATATTCTGGCAAATCCCCCCTGCGTATCGCCCTCGATTTTACAGCAAAAATCCCTGATTCTGCCTTTTTGCTGGACGATAGCATACCTACATGGATACTGGGCCCAGCCCGGTCTTCCAATTTTCAAAATACGATATTTGTAAATATCACAACCGAAAACTGGATACCTGCGCTGTTGCAGCGGTTGTATGAAAGCAAACGGACTGTACTGCTCGTTGAAGGCGGGGCGAATACGCTCGGACAGTTTCTGGATGCCGGTTACTGGGATGAAATCCGGGTGATCCAAAATCCGCGCCGCCTGAGCGCCGGGGTAGGAGCGCCGGTCGTTCCGGCAGTTGCCCGACTCCGGGAGGAGTTTATGGTCGGCGATGACGTGGTTCGGATTTTTACCCGTTAAATTTTTTCACCACGAGGAGGTTGCATCCTAAGCATTTGCTGCACGCTCCAAAAAAAATTTCCACATTCCAAAAACGTTCGTAATTTTACCGACCATTCGGTAAGTAAAAAATAATAATTTATTCATAATCAAAAATATACAAATTTTAATAAAAAAAATTAAACCTGCAAACTGCCACTTTTTTGATAAATTAAGCGTCCTACGTCAAAAAAAAATTCAACCATGCCGGTCGTCAAAATTGACAAAAATGATTTTCTGTTGCGCTGTTGGGAGGTATTCCACCTCAACGGATACTACAACACCAGCATGCAGGATCTGGCCGCGGCTACAGGTTTGCAGAAAGCGGGTTTGTATCATCACTACCCGACCAAAGAAGACCTGATGCGGCGGGTGATGGAGTTTGCCCTGGATCAGTTCCGGCAATACGTGCTGGCGGTTGGCGATGAAACCCAATTGCCGCCGGAACAACGCCTGGAGAAGTTATTGCGCCGGCACAAGAAATTGGCTACCCTGCACCGGCGCGGCTGTTTTTTTGCCAACATCACCCTGGAAACCGGCCGGGAAGAATTGTTCAACGAAGTGCTTAAAACAGCCATGACCGAATGGGCGGAAACGGTTGCCCGGATACTTACAGAGCGGCTGCCCGCGGAGCAGGCGCGCCGGGAAGCATACCGGCTGATCATGGAATACGAGGGCGCCATTTTATTTTACAAAATGACCGGCGAAGAACAATACCTGGAAGATTTTGTACAACGGACCGTTGGTCTGATGACCGAACCGGTAACTACTTTAACCAACTGAATGAAAACATTAAATTAAAAAATTGCGCTATGAAAACGCGACCTGTCTCCTTCTCTGCTGCCCGTTTTATCGGCATGCTTTTAAATGTAATAGCTAAAATAGCGCCTGCGCTCGCCGGCCGGATATCCTTTTTGCTGTTGGGCATGCCCCAAAAGAAAAAGCAAAAACGGGAAGAACAAGCCTTCCTGGCTACTGCCGACCTGCATTTTGAACACATCAACGGCGATAAGGTAGCCGTGTATCACTGGGGTTTTCGCGGTCCCGTAGTGTTGCTCGCGCATGGCTGGGAAAGCCACGCCGGCCGTTGGCGTAAAATAGCGCCGCCGCTCGTGCAGGCGGGGTTTCAGGTAGTGGCCGTAGATGCCCCTGCGCATGGCCGCTCGGCAGGCCGGCGTTTTACCATGGTGCGTTATGCCGACGTGTTGCGCGCCTTATTCCAGCGGTTGGGACCGGTCCACGCTGTTGTCGCCCACTCTGTCGGTGGCGCGGCCAGTATTTGGGCAATGGGTACCGTCAGCCCGGCCCTGCGCCCGCAAAAAGCGGTTATTCTGGCTTCTTTCAGCCACCTGCAAACCATCATGGATGGGGCCCGGCAAAAAGTAGGCGCCAGCGATGCCCTGATGGAAGTCATTGACGCTGAAATTGAGCGGGTAACCGGCGCCCGCATCGCGCACTACTCGCTGATGCGCCAGGCGGAAAAACTGGGCGATGTAGACGCGCTACTCATACACGACCGCAAAGACCGGGTAACGGCAGTGCAGGAAAGTGAAAAACTGCACCATGCCTGGCCCGGCGCCCGTGCGCTTTTCACCGAGGGATTCGGCCACGGCCTCACCGCGCCGGCCGTCACCGAAACGGTGCTGGATTTTGTGCAAGCGGGAGTGGTGGCGTAGTTGTTGATTTGTTGATTTGTTGATTTGAGAGACCCAGCGCTTGGGCACCCAAATCAACAAATCAACAATTCAACAAATCAACAATTCACAATACCCTACCTTTGCCTGGCGTTCTGACACCCCGATGGAGCACTCTAAACCTTCTAAACCCTCTAAACCCTCTAAACCTTCTAAACCCTCTAAACCCTCTAAACCATTCTAAACCCTCTAAACCATTCTAAACCCTCTAAACCATTCTAAACCATTCCAACCCGGCAACAAATCATGCCAAACATACTCGAAAGTCAGGATATCCGCGCATTGGGCAGCAACCTTGAACTGCTGGCCCGGCAGGTGGTGGAAGGATTTATTGTTGGGCTGCACCGCAGCCCATTTCACGGCTTCTCTGTTGAATTTGCAGAACACCGCTTGTATAACAAAGGCGAAAGCACCCGGAATATCGACTGGAAGGTGTTTGCCAGAACGGACAAGTTATTTGTCAAACGTTTTGAGGAGGAAACCAACCTGCGCTGCCAGCTGGTGGTAGACGCTTCTTCCACCATGTATTATCCCTGGGATGAGAAGAACCCGGATAAATTCAAATACAAAAACAAATTCTGTTTTGCCGCCCAATCGGCAGCCGTGCTGATGTACGCCCTGAAACGGCAGCGCGACGCCTTTGGGCTCACCCTGTTCGACGACGATATCCGGCTGAGCACCAACTGCAAATCCACGACCCAGCATTACCAGCAACTACTGGCCAATCTCACCCAGAAAATCGAAAATCCGGAGCTCAACAAGCCTACCGACCTGGCCCGCTGCCTGCACCAGGTGGCAGAAGCCACGCACCGGCGCTCGCTGATCATCATTTTTACCGACGTGATGGAAAACCCCGCCGAAGCCGACCGCCTCTTTTCGGCCCTGCAGCACCTGAAACACAACAAACACGAAGTCATTCTATTTCACGTTACCGATAAAAGCAAGGAACTGGACTTCGAGTTTGAAAACCGGCCATATATCTTTGTCGATATGGAAACCGGCGAACAAGTGCGCCTGCAACCCAGCCAGGTTAAAGAATATTATACCCAACAGGTGACAGCATTTACCGAACAACTCAAACTCCGTTGCCTTCAGTATAGAATCGACTTCGTGGAAGCCGATATCAACAAAGGATTTTATCCTATTTTGCAAATGTGGATGCTGAAACGGTCAAAAATGGGTTAACGACTTACGACTTATGTCAAAACAAAATTGGATCCGCCTTTCTGATATTTCCACAGAAGCGCCTGAGGGCTGGAAAGAAAAAGACACCGAAGAAAAAACGGAAAAACTCGTCAAACGCCTGGGCGACCTGCAACAAATGCTGTACGCCAGCGGCAAACACGCCGTGATGGTAGTACTCCAGGGCATGGACGGCAGCGGCAAAGACGGCGCCGTGCATAAAGTGTTCGACGCTTGCCGGATCACCGGCCTGACCCTGACGGCATTCAAAAAACCCACGGAAGAGGAATTTGCCCACGACTTTCTTTGGCGGGTGCATAAAGCCGCTCCCCAAAAGGGTATGATCGCCATATTTAACCGCAGCCACTACGAAGATATTCTCATTCAACGCGTACACGGGTGGATCGACGAAAACCGGGTGGAACAAAGGATGAAAGCCATCAACGCCTTTGAAGAATTATTGACGTTCGACAATAGTACGCTAGTGATTAAATTCTACCTGCACATTTCCAAAGATGAGCAGGAGAAACAACTCCGGCAACGC
>CALEYM010000766.1 GCA_937926185.1 uncultured Bacteroidota bacterium
TAGGTATCCGAAGGCACACTGGATAAATTTTCAGTCGTTTCACCGTTCGACCAAAGATACTGATATGGCGGAGCGCCGCCGCTTACCTGCGAAAACACGTCTCCCAACAGTGGATCGCTGCCCGTGCAACCGGTTTGCGCAAACGATGCGAAAGCAGCCAGGGCCGGCGGCGGCTGTACCACCGTATTGGTCCGCACCAGGGAACAACCGTTCGCATCTGTCACGGTCACCGTGTAAAATTCCGGCGCCACATTATCCAGATGCTGGGTGGTTGCGCCGGTCGACCATTCAAAGGTGTAACCGGGAGTCCCGCCTTCTACGGTCAGACTCACCGTGCCAGTGCTGGATTCGCACAAAGCGGCATTCCAAACGGCGCCGCCAGTTAATTCTGCCGGTTGCACTACGACAGCCACGGCTGTTTGCGTACATCCGGCGTCGTCGGTAACTGTAACCGTGTAAGTGCCGGCAGCCAGGTCGGTGATGAGCGCCGCGGTTTGTCCGTTCGACCAATTATAGGTGTAATCCGGCGAACCGCCGCTGGCAATAGCCACCGCACTGCCGTCGGCGTTACCAAAGCAAGTGGCACTGCCGGTGGCGGTTTGGAGCGCCAGCGTGGTAATTTGTTGCACGGTGGCAGTAGCCGATTCGGTGCAACCGCCGGCATCGGTCACCGTAACCGTGTAGGCGCCGGCAGCCACATTGCCAAGGTTCTGATCCGTAGAATTGTTCGACCACAGGAAAGTATAATCCGGTATGCCGTTGCTGACCGTGATGACCACACCGCCGTTGGTGGCGCCTGCACAACCGGCGTTGGACACCTCCGTTTCGATAACAATGGCCGGCGGCTCCGCCACGGTTATATCGGCCGTTTCTGTGCAACCATTCTCATCCGTGGCGGTTACCGTGTACGTGCCCGCGCTTGCGTTGGCAAGAGATTCGGTGGTTGCGCCGTTGGACCACAGAAAAGTATAACCCGGCACGCCGCCATCGATAATAAGATTAACCGCGCCGTCCGAAGCGCCGTTACAGCTGGCGTCTATGGCGGAAAGATCAATGGTGATGTCCGCCGGTTCGACCACGTTGGTTGAAATAGTCGACGTGCAGCCGCCGGCATCCGTTATGGTCACGGTGTAATCGCCGGGGCTCAGGTTGTCAATATTTTGCGCATTGGGCCCCGAGGACCAGGCAAACTGGTAAGGCGGCGTACCTCCTCCGGGCGTCAGATTGATGCTCCCGTTGTTCAGACCGAAACAGGAAATATCCGCGGCATCGATATCCAGCGTCAGGGCCGGCGGCTCGGCGACAGTGGCGCTGGCCGTGGCGGTGCAGGATTGTTGATCGGTGACGGTGACGGTATACGTACCTGGCTCAAGGTCGCTCAGGCTGGCCGCGGTAGCGCCGTTCGACCACAGGTAAGTAACGTTTATCCCGCCGGTTACATCGAGGCTGACCGAACCGTCGGCGGCGCCATTGCACGATACGTCGCCGGCCGTGGCCGCGGCTTCCGGTGGATTGGGGTTAAAGTTGCCCGATACCGGTATGCCCAGACTTTGATTAATGTAAGAGCCGGTGGGAGTCGTCTGCAGGGTGAGAGCCTTAATTTGGTAAAGATTCTCACCGGCCACGGGAAATGAATCGACAAAACTGGTGCCGGGAGTAAATACAATCGGGGAAAAAACACTGTCGGCAGCGGGCGACCAATAGACGATGTAGCCCAATACGCCCGGATCGGCAGAGGCCGTCCAGTTCAGCCCTATGTTATCACAGTTTACCTGCGCAGCCACATTTTGCGGCGGCTTTACGGCATGCGCGCGCAGGGTGGGATCGCCCAGCAGCCCGACGTGTATCAGATCGGCTCCTCCATTCGGCGGATAAATGGGATTGGCTAAAAAGCTGTTGATCCAGGTAAGGTACGTGCTGGTCAGGATCGGTTCGCCGAGGCCCATGTGGTGAAAAAACCAGTTGGGCCGGCCGGCCCAGGCGCAGGTCAGGATGCCGCCTTTGGAAGCCAGGGCGCTGGGCATAAAGGGGTTGTCCTCGTAATCCCAATCGCCGTGATAACTGCCGAACAGCATGGAAAAGACGATATTGACGCTGTCGGTTTTAAAATTATCCGAAGTGCCCACTCCTTGTGCGCTGGTATATCCGCCTGGTCCGCAGCCATGACCGACAAGGTAGCTTTGATTGTCCGTATTATTGAAAAAATCGGCTTGTACCACGGAAGTTGGCCCCGTCAGGGCATATCCGTTGGCAAAACCGTTCTGTGCAAATGCCTCGCCGCCCCAAAAACCGAAATTATCATCTACCAGGGTATTGTTGGACGGGCGGTAATCGCCGGTGCGGAAAGCATGGTTTTTGTTCAGGTAGCGGCGGTACAGTTCGGTTTGTGAAACCGGCCAGTTGTTGAGGTTGGAAAAATCGACGCGACTCACCACCAGTTCGGGCGGGGTGGGGGTTTGGCTGGGGTCAAATTTGCCGTCGCCCGGCACATTCCGGTTGGCCGCCCGGGCAGCACCGTTATTATTCACGGTATTGTCTGTCCAGGGCGCTTCATCCATATCGCTGTAGTAATAATCGGTAGGCCAGGCGCCCTGGTGTTCGCCATGCCCATCGGGGGCAATGTCGCCGGAATATGGCACCGGTATATTGCCGAACAGCAAGGCGGCCACCGTGTTATTGGGGTCGGCCTCGTAATCGGTTCGAATGAGCGATTTCACCGACTGCACCGTGCTGGCGGCTACATTAATATCGTGCCGGAGCACCTGCCAGCCGTCGCCGCGCAAATCCTGCACGTAGCGGTCCAGTTCGCTGGCCAGGGGCATGGAAAGGGCATCATCCACCACCAGGATCATCTTCCCCCGGTAAAAAGAAGGCGGCAGTTCGATGCCGGTATACACCAGTCCGTAGCGGGTAGTGGGCGCCACGCTGGTTTGTTTGATCACGATGTATTCGTATCCCACGCCGATCTGAATGGCGGTATCCGTCACCGAGGTAACCCCGGCCGGTAAAACGGCAAAACTCCAGGACAGCTGATTGATCAGTTTTTTACCGATCAATGTGGACACGGCATTGGCCGTGGCCGGAAAACTGAGCCGGATAAATTTAGGGTTCGCCGAAGTCGTCACGGTTACAGGTACGACTATATCGGAGGCGTTTTGTGCCGCGAGGCGAAGATTCATTATGAGGCCGGACAGCAAGAGCCCCCATAAAAAAAGTACTTTTTTGTTCATACGATCAACGGGTTTGAAACAGGTGAAAAAATGTATCACAATTTTTGAAACTTCTCCCAGGCCGCCGTCGCGAGTTGAGCGGTCAGTTTTTCGAGGTAATAACTACCAGCTGCCGGGTCGGTCAGGTTGGCAAATCCACTTTCCAACTGTAGTAAGTGTTGCACATTACGCGCTATGCGTCTCGAAAAATTACGGGAATAATGCGCCTGATCTTCGCGTCCGGCATCGTAAGGCAACACGGTAATCCTGCTGGCGCCGCCCAATACGGCCGACATGGCCATGGTGGTGGCGCGGATCATGTTTCCGTACAAATCGGCGGTATAATCGCCCGGGAAAAACCGGATATCCGTCACGGGGTACGCCGGCGCGCCCCCCCAGGCTTTTAAATAATTGGCCCACAAGATTTTAAAAGCCCGCAGTTTAGCGATCTCCACAAAATAGCTTTTACCAACAAGCAGCGAAAACTGTATTTGTCCGGCCACTTCACCGGCGCTGATGCCCACCCTGGTCAGGTTTTCAAAATAAACCTGGCTCCGGCGCAGCAAGGCGGCCAGTTCATCCGCTGCGCCGGCTGCTCCACCAAACCCGGGATGCCCGTCCACACTGATGCAACGAAAACCCGGAAACTCCGCATGGGCATATTGCAGCAAATCGGCCACGTAACGCCAGTCGCGAAGCCGGTCTTTATCTGCTGCCGGGTCGTAAAACAGAGCGCCGCGCAGCGCAGCAGAAGGCGCGCCCTGCGAAAAGTTTTTCAATGCTGCCAAAACAGCCGCCGGAGCTTCCGCCACACCGCCACCGCGGAAATGCAGGCTGATATGGTCGAGATAAATCCCGTTTAGCAATAACGGCAACAACTCCGATAACCGCCCGGCAGGAATATGAAAACGCAGTGCCGCGGCGCCAAAGTCCAACGCCTCCAGCGCCTGCCGGTTGGCTGCCGCCGGCTCCGGTTCGTCCACATCCTCGTTGATTTCCCAGGATTCCGGCGTTTGCAGCAACGGGGCAGGCGGGGCAGGCCAGTCGTCGGCGTGACCGAACGGATCAACGCGTATAGTGTCATTCAGATGCCAGTACAGGTCATCCAATGGTTTGCCTTTCAGGTCTTTAACGATGCGGGCCAACCATGCCTCCTTGCTGACCGGAGGAAATTCGGCAAAAAAATCGGCGGGCTGATTCATATTCGGGCAAATGTACATTTTAACATGTGTGTTTTTACCCCGGCCTGCCGGCAAAAAACCGCTTAGGCTATCAATAAACTTTTAGTGAAAAAGAAAAAATTCCACAAACCATTTTCTGAACAA
>CALEYM010000767.1 GCA_937926185.1 uncultured Bacteroidota bacterium
ATCTGTGTTGCGCATAACTGTATCCGCAATTGGCGAATCGCCCATTCATTACCCAAAAAAGGCTCCAGTTGTGGAATAACTACCGGGATGCTTTATTACCCTTGCAAAAAAAGGGACTGTTCCAATTGCCTGTTGTAAGCGATCTGTGCGAGCACAATGCGCATATTTTTTACCTGACATTAAAAAGCAGGAAAGAACGGGACCGTTTATTGCTCTATTTGAAGGAACGCGGTATTACCGCCACTTTTCATTACAGTGGCCTGCATCAATGCCCCTATTACCAGGGCAAATACAAAAGAACAAAACTGCCCAATGCCGAGATGTATTCAGGCAACTTATTGCGGCTGCCTTTGTATTTTGATCTGAGTTTCGAGCAACAAGCATATATCCTGGAATGCATTGGCGATTATTTTGAAACGCCTAAACGGCGGCGGCATCCCGCTCATGCATACATGGCGATTCCCTTGTACCTGAACCCTATTCTGGAAGAAGGAGCGATGATCGCTAATGTGATGAAGAGCATGTTCCCGTTTATTGGCTGAAAAGAGGGTTTAACGGGTTGAGCAGGTTTCGGGTTAACCCATCAGACTTGTATCACCCCCGGATTAAACCGTTCCACCGGCGCGTTATTGGCCGCTTCGATACCCATACTGATCCATTGCCGCGTGTCGCGCGGGTCGATGATGGCGTCTACCCACAGGCGCGCCGCGGCGTAATAGGGCGTGGTTTGGGCATCGTAGCGGTTTTTAATTTTTTCAAACAGCTCCTGCTCTCCTGCCGGGTCGGGGGCATGGCCTTTATCTTTGAGCGATTGCACCTGAATCTGGGTGAGCACCTTGGCTGCCTGTTCGCCGCCCATCACGGCGATCTTGGCTGTCGGCCAGGCGGCTATCAGGCGGGGATCATAAGCTTTGCCGCACATCGCATAGTTGCCGGCCCCGTAAGAATTTCCGATGATAATGCTGAATTTTGGTACAGTGCTGTTGGCCACGGCATTCACCATTTTTGCCCCGTCTTTGATGATACCGCCGTGTTCGGAGCGGGTACCGACCATAAACCCGGTGACGTCGTGCAGAAATATCAACGGAATTTTCTTTTGATTACAGTTTAAAATAAATCGCGTGGCCTTATCTGCCGAGTCGGAATAGATCACTCCGCCGAACTGTATTTCGCCTTTGGCATTTTTCACCACCTGGCGGTTATTGACCACAATACCAACCGCCCAACCATCGATGCGCGCGTAGGCGCAAATGATGGTTTTGCCGTAGTGTTCTTTGTATTGTGTCAACTGACCTTCATCGACCAAGCGACGCAGCAGTTCGAGCGTATCGTAAGGTTTGGCGCCATTTTCCGGGTAAATGGAAAAAATATCATCCGGCGCCCCGGTCGCGGGCTTTGGCGCCGCGCGGTCGAAACCGGCCTGGTCGAAACGGCCCATCTTGTCCATCAGGTTCTTGATCGTGTCGAGGCAGGTTTTATCGTCCGGCATTTTATAGTCGGTCACGCCGGAGATTTCCGAATGCGTGGCGGCGCCGCCGAGCGTTTCCTTGTCCACGTTTTCGCCGATGGCGGCTTTTACGAGGTAGGGCCCCGCCAGGAATACCGAGCCGGTATTTTCCACGATCAGGGCTTCGTCGGACATGATCGGCAGGTATGCGCCCCCGGCCACGCAGCTGCCCATGATGGCGGCGATTTGCGGGATACCGGCAGAAGACAGCCGGGCGTTGTTGCGGAAAATGCGTCCGAAGTGTTCTTTATCGGGAAAAATCTCATCCTGCATGGGCAGAAAAACGCCCGCGCTGTCCACTAAGTAAATAATCGGCAGGCGGTTTTCCATGGCGATTTCCTGGGCGCGCAGGTTCTTTTTTCCGGTTATGGGAAACCAGGCGCCGGCTTTCACCGTGGCGTCGTTCGCCACTACGATGCACTGCCGCCCGCGGATGTAACCGATGACCACCACCACGCCGCCGGCCGGGCAGCCGCCGTGTTCGGAGTACATTTCATAGCCGGCAAAAGCGCCGATCTCAATTTGGGGTTTGCCGGCATCCAGCAGGTATGCGATACGCTCGCGGGCGCTCATTTTGCCCTCGGCATGCAGTTTCTCCAGGCGTTTTTTGCCGCCACCCTCCAGGATTTTATCCAGCAGGCGGTTCATTTTGCCAACGGCCAGTTGCATGGCGTCGGCGTTTTTTTCCGTTTCGAGGTGTATGTTTTTTGAAATGGAGGACATAAAGACGGTTATTATTGAATTGCAAAGGGCGCTATTTTTTCAGACAAAGAGAACGCCATTTTAGCGTAATTTTAAACCACAAAGCATACAAAGGTCAGAAAGTGCCATTTTTGAACCACTTTAGAACACTTTAGCCCAAAACGTGACTTCCGGTAAAATTGTTCAGTTCACCGAACCGGGGCGGTTTGCCGCCCAAACAAGATACTATCTCGCCGCGCGGACCCTGGAAGACCGTGTGCTGAGCGATGAACAGGTACGCCGCCTGCCCTGCCCGGATGCCGGCGCCGCTCCTGCCCGCTTGCGGGAATGGCGCTGGCGCAGCCGGAGCCTCCGGCGTTTACTGCACTACCTGAAGCGCCGTTTTGCTGCCGGCGGACCCGCCATTCTCGACCTGGGTTGCGGCAACGGCTGGATGTCGCTGCACCTGGCCGGTCTGCCGGGCGCCCGGGTCTGGGCCGCGGATGTAAACCTGCCGGAAATGGAGCAGGGCGCGCGCATCGCTGAAGCCGCCGGACTCGAAAATATCCGGTTCGTTTTTGCCGATATTTTAGAAAACAATCTGCCGGAGGCGCATTTTGATTGCATTGTATTGGCCGCTTCCGTGCAATATTTTCCCGATCTGCAAACGCTGTTGCTATCCCTGAAGCGCATTTTGAAACCCGGCGGGGAAATCCATATCATCGACAGCCCGTTTTACGCCTCCGAAGAAAAACGGCAACAGGCACGCGAGGCGACCCGCCAGTATTACACGCGGCTCGGCGTGCCCGAAATGGCCGGACATTACCACCATCATTTGTGGCAGGAAATAAGGGAACTGGGTGGAAAAAACCGGAACGGCACGTTTTGGGCGCGCCTGTTGCAGAAATTGCGGTGGTGGCCGCCGTTTCCGTGGGTGGTGTTTCGTCATTGATCGTCATTGCGTCATTGGGCGTCATTGAACAATGACGCAATGACGATTAATGACGCCCAATGACGCAATGACGCCCAATGACGCAATTCTACCAAGCCCTGTTTTAGTTTGTCCGGATCTGACGTCTCCTCGTCCTTTTTCGCGCTTTTTACTGCTCCACCTTTGCAGTGTCAATTTCGACAAGCATCACAATAAAAGCAAAACAAAATGAGTGCGAAAAACAAATCCACGATGTTCAAAAGCATCCCGGCCATCGCTGTTGCGATCATGCTGCTATCCTTCCTGAGCTCATGTAAGAAAGAGGTCTTTAGCCCCGAATTAACCAGGGAATTTTCCATTCAATCCACCGCGAATGGAGCAACCTACGATATAAAAGTCGGGTTGCCGGCCAATTACGATCCAGGCGTGGAAAAATACGCCACGATCTATGTGTTGGATGGGGAAGAGGATTTTGATTTTGTATCCAACCAATGCAAAGAAATTTCTGATAAAAATGCGGTGGAGCAGGTATTGGTCGTAGGTATAGGGTATGGGAAGGACCGAAGTATAGATTACACGCCCACTAAAATCAGTTCGGAGACGGGCGGCGCTCCTGAATTTTTAAATTTTATAAAAACCCAGTTGATCCCTGAAATGGAAGAGCAATTTGGCGTGGATACAACGAGGAGTAGCCGGGTGATTCTCGGCCATTCGTACGGAGGGTTGTTTGGCGCAAATGTTTTTTGTGTTGATAATGAATTGTTTGGAAACTATATTTTGCTAAGCCCTTCCTTGTGGTTCGATGACCTGATCTCACTTCAACTTGAAAAGGATTACCGGCAGTATAACAAGAACAGGTCACAATTGGTCTTTATGGGAATTGGTGCGGCAGAAAACCTGGGTAGAATGCAAGCCCCTTTTGAGGCTTTTTATCAAACGCTTCGTGACAACTATTCCGACATACAATTGACAAAAAACCGGGAGGAGAACCTGGATCACATGGGTTCTAAGAAGCCGTCTGAAAACCCCTACAGAGCAAAAAAAGTACTCATAAATCGTAG
>CALEYM010000768.1 GCA_937926185.1 uncultured Bacteroidota bacterium
ACGGCGCTTGTTTTACCCGGCTACGCGGATACGGCTGTTTACTGGGATATTGTATCCGGACCTGGAAGCGCGACGTTCCGGGACACTGCCGACAGCCGCGTGTTTGTGGCTGTTTCGTTGCCCGGCTCATACCGGTTCAGAAGGGTGCGTCAAAACGGTGTTTGTATGAGCGCCGATACCATGCAGGCGGTTTTTTCGCCGCTACCGGAAATTGGACAACCCGCTTATGCCTGCGATGGCGTTAATGAAAATTACACGGCGTCGTTGCCAATCTCCGGAGGCGTTGCGCCATATCTGGTAAACGGCTCCCCCCTGAATGGGAATCTGCATGTGTCTGCATTGTTGCCCAATGGTATTCCGTACACGGTTCAGGTATCCGATGCCCTTGGTTGTTCGACCTCCAGAACGGATTCATTTTCATGCCCATGCGTTTCCTTTGCCGGTTTTATGAATATGCAGTTATTGCAAGCATGTGAAGGAGAAACGGTGACGGCCCAACATTTGGGCGGACAGTTCATGGATGCCAACGACACGGCTGTTTTTGTGCTGCATACGGCTTCGGGCGATTCAATTGGTCAGATAATAGATCAAAATACAAGCGGTGAATTCGGGTTGCGGCCAGGTATGGATTTTGGCGCAACATATTATATATCTTACGTCGTGGGAAACAGCGACAGCAGTGGATATCCGGATTTGAATGATCCTTGTCTTTCGGTTGTTCCGGGGCAACCTGTAGTGTTTTACGCCAATCCGGAAGTCCATGCAGGCGCAGATACTGCGGTTTGCGGAAATTCCATTTTGCTGAACGCTATTCCGCCGAACGGTCAATGGATAGGAACGTCGTCAGGGCCGTCCAATGCTTTGAAGTTCGACGATTTTCAAAACCCGCAAACCGCCGTATATGCTACACAACCAGGCAAATACACTTTAAAATGGTCTGCAACGGAAAACGGTTGCCCCGGAAGCGATGAGATTGTTATTCAATTCTATGATAAGCCGGGTGTGTCAGATACGGTATTTACGTGTGAACCTGATAATGAAAAATATACTGTTCAATTTAAAATTGCTGGCGGCACCCCACCTTTTTCCGTAAATGGAATGTTGCTGGCAAACGATTATTTTCAATCGACTTCCCTGTTCAGCGGGCAAATGTTCAAATTTTCTATCACCGACAGCAATGGATGCATGACGCCGGAATTTTCGGGCGACCACACCTGTGACTGCATTACGGATGCCGGCACTATGCATCCGGATACAATTATAGTCTGTGGAACAGATACTGTTCAAATTATTTCCAATGGCGATTATCAGTTGGATGATAATGACATTACGGAGTATGTGCTGCATACTGACCCCGGCCCGACCCTGGGTCAAATCCTGGCGCGCAACAAAACCGGGAGTTTTACATTTGTCCCCGGCATTCAATTTGGGAAATTATACTATGTTTCATTGATTGCGGGCAACGCTAAGAATGGATTGCCAGACCCCGGCGGCCCATGTTTTTCCGTTGCAGCCGGTCAGCCTGTTGTGTTTATTAAACAACCTCAGCCATATACCACGCCGGACCGGACCGTTTGCGGGCAGACTACGGAGATGAATATAACAGGCAGCTTATTTCCGGGTTTCTGGAGCCTTCTTTCAGGGCCGGGAAATGTCGATTTTGCTTCTGAAGATTCTGTGCGCACTGCCGCGGCGGTTTCCGAACCGGGATTGTATTTTTTTCGCTGGACTGAAATGAATGATCAGTGTATGGCAACGGCGGATGTTGCCGTCACTTTTTTCGATCAGCCGGCAGTGCAAAATCTGAAAGAAAGTTGTAACGGCGCCAATACGGCCTTTTCCGTCAGTTTCGACCTCGCTGGCGGCACTCCGCCATTCAAAGTAGACGGATTGAATGGCCTGTTGAACGGTCCGTTTTTTTTATCCTTGCCGTTACTGAATCAGGAGCAATACGCGTTTACCGTAACCGATGCCAACGGTTGCGCCACGCCGCCCGTCAGCGGATCGAAATATTGCGCTTGCGCAACTTATGCCGGTTCGATGTCTGCCGCAACGGCAACTTTTTGCGCCGGAGAGCCTGCCGCGGTTGTCTGGAATAATGATGCCGTGACCGACGATGACGATATTGTTCAATTTATCCTGCACGACAATCCTGGCGCCGGCGCCGGTAATATTCTGAAGAGAAGCAACCAGCCGGTGTTTCCGTACGATGCGGCCTTTTCACCCGGCGTCACTTATTATATTTCTGCAATCGCCGGCAACAATTCGGGAGGGGGCGTGGATTTGCAAGACCCCTGCCTTTCCATTGTTCCGGGCACGCCGGTACAATGGAGGCCTGCGCCGGCTGTGTCGCTGGCAACTGACTCGCTGATCTGTTCCGGGCAAAGCGCGGTGCTTCGTTTTACGGGCTCCGGTATTTTTCCATTAACCATCGCCATTAAAGATGATCAAGGCGGCTTTTACAACTTGCCTTTACCTGATCAGCAGCCGGGCAACCTGGTGGTTACGCCGGTTATTACTACTGCTTATACGCTTGTCCAGGTTGCCGATAGCGGCTCTCCGCCCTGTTCTACCCTATACAACTTATCAGTGAGCGTTCTGGTAAACCAACAGCCCGATGCAGGGGCGGTAATTGCTGAACCGTCATTATGTGAAAACGAACCTCAAACTATTTACCTGCCCGATCTGCTTTCGGGCGCCCAATCTGGCGGTCTGTGGAAAGAGACTTCCGATTTCTCTTCGACGCCCGGCGCCTTCAATGAACATGATGCAACATTCAATACCCAGGGGCAAGAACCAGGGGTTTACCGGTTCCAGTACCTGGTGCCGGGCCTGCCGCCCTGTTCCAACGACAGCGTGGTCGCGTCGGTCCGGATTTTGCCCGCCCCGGTAGCCGATGCCGGGCCGGATGCGCTGCTTGATTGCGAACAGCCCGTTGTATCGCTGGGCGGCCCGGCTACAACAACGGGCGCCGGCATTTCCTACCAGTGGCTGCGCAATGGTATTCCCGCGACTGTTGGTGACGCTCCGGTGTTGCAGGCCGACACAGCAGGCATTTTTACGCTTCGGGTGCTGAACCAATATGGATGTTCGGCAAACGATGACGTCCGGGTCGGTTACGCGGCGCCGCCGATCTCGATCCGGCTTTTGCGCGTGCTGCCGGTTCGTTGTTTCGGAGAGGACAATGGCGCAATTCTGCTCGATTCCCTGGAAGGCGGAACACCGCCCTACCGGTTTTCCCTCGGAGACGCGCCTTTTGGTCACAAGCGATTTTTTACGAACCTTACACCCGGCGAATACCTGCTCAGGGTGCAGGATGCCGCCGGGTGCGAGTGGGTTTCTCCGCCTCTGATGGTTAGCGAGCCGCCGGAAATAAAAATTGACCTGGGTGGCCCCTTCGAGGCAGCGTTAGGCGATTCATTGTATCTAAGCATTGAAACTACGTATCAGGCAGGCCAGTTGGATACGATAATATGGACGCCATTAATGGATTCATCCGCCGCGGGAAAATCATTTCAACGGTTTTTTCCCTTGCGATCAGGTAAAATTCGGGTGGAGGTGCGCGATTCAAATGGATGCGCACAGGCAGATGAAACAGTGTGGCTGGTAAACCGGGAACGCAGAGTGTATTTACCTAATGCTTTTAAACCCGGGGACGGGACGAATAACGTTTTTTACATATCTGGCGGCAATGATGTTGAAGAAGTGGAAATATTCCAAATTTTTGATCGTTGGGGGGGGCTTGTTTTTGAAATGAGCCATTTTCAGCCCAACGATCCGGCTAACGGATGGACAGGGGATCAACGGGGAAGCGAAGCGCTGCCGGGCGTTTTTACCTTTTTTGCCGCGGTGCGGTTCAGGGATGGAGAAAAAGAAACTTTTACCGGAAACGTAACATTATTGCGCTGAAAATGTGTTTTTTAAAGTTTAATTATTTTTAATTTTGAAAGCAAAAAACGAACGCTTTCGCAGCAAAAAAGAAAAAAAGATTTCGTTTTAACTGCCCGAATCGAATGTGAGTGACAGTTAAAATGGCATAAAAATGAGTGCTCAAAATAAAATTCTTCATTCCTTTGCAGGTAAAATAACGGTATGACCCAGGAATTTCCGCCGTTGAAACATACTTGTCAAATTCTTAAACTATACCGGATTTCATGGTAAAAAAACTACTTGTTTGTGCGACATTGCTTTTAATCGTATTTGAATTAAGAGCGCAACTTCCTGATCCCTGTCCTTCAAATGATTACCCTGCGGCCGATTTTTGCGAAAGTATTTGCATCTACTGTAATTTTAATGGCTACCAGGGCTCCACATCCGGATACACCGGCCAAACGCCTCCCGGTTTTTGCGGAACCATTGAAAATGAGCAATGGTTGGGATTCATTGCCGGCGCAAGCGCGGCAACGTTTACCGCTACGCCGATAAATTGCACGAACGGTAACGGCGTACAGATAGCGCTCTATACGAGCTGCAGCAGTACCCCGATTGCCTGTAACGGCGGCTCCGCCGGAGGCGGCAATACCCCGGTCAGCATTACAGCTCCTTTAACTCCGGGCGTAAACTATTTTTTGATGATCGACGGTTATGCCGGCGATCAATGCGAATTTCAAATCACGGTTCAACCGCCCTCTGCCGTTCAGGCCCCCAATGTGGGTAATTCCGGACCCCTGCAAGGCCCGGTCAGTGCCTGCCCGGGCGCAGTAGTCACTTTTCAGATGCCGGTGGTAACCGGCGCCGGCGCGTACGAATGGAATGCCCCGGCCGGCTGGCTGATCAATGGCGAGCCGCCTCCGGTAACGGTGCCTGCGCCCGGTGGGAACGTGGTACAGATCACCGTTGGCAACACGCTTGGATCGCAGCAGATTTGCGTTCAGCCGAAAAACTCCTGCGACGATGGCACCACGGTTTGCAGAAACATCCTTGTTCAGCCCATTCCGCCCACCATCCTCCCGAAAGTAGTCGTTTGCGCGGAAGACGCGCCGTATTACCTGCCCTGGGGTGATGAGGTGTCGCAGACTGGTACCGCTACTTATGAACATACTTACACTTCATACCAGGGATGCGATAGTGTCGTACGCCAATCCGTTACCATTAAAGCGCCGATACTCAGATTTTTACCGCCGCAAGTGCTTTGTGTAGGCGATTGCATTACTATCTGCGGTGAAGAATATTGCGAAGCCGGCAGTTTTTCACATACGTGTCAATCATACCAGGGCTGCGATAGCGTGGTGACTTTTAACATTATTAACCTCGAGCCTATCGCGGAAATTATTCCGAGCGGGATGTTGTCCTGCAGTAATACCACTGTTCAACTTAATTCGACCAACTCGCCCAACTCCACCAAAGTGTGGAAAAATCTGCAGGGGCAGGTGTTAGGTTCGGGCAACACCCTGACGATCACCCAGGCAGGCACCTACATATTGACGGTCACCGCTGCTGCCGGCGGCAAGTTTTGCATTGCCAATGATACCATTGTTATAACAGGCAATACCACACCGCCAACTATTTCTGCCACTGGAGGGGTGTTGGGTTGCGGTGCGGCCCAGGCACAACTAAATGCAACCTCAAACGCAGGCAGCCCCGTGTATGCCTGGAGCCCGGCCCAGGGCCTGAGCGCCACCAATATTCCAAACCCAATTGCAACATTGCCAGGCACTTATACTGTTGTTGTGACAGACAATGTGACCGGTTGTACCAATTCTACAACGGTTTCGGTGACAGGAAATACAACCCCCCCCGCCGCCTCGGCAACAGGGGGGACGCTTACCTGTGCTATAACCTCGATCGTTATTAACGCATCTTCAGATGTTCCTACGGCTACGTATTCCTGGAGCGGCCCCCCGCCCTTTACGTCAAATGTGCAAAATCCGACGGTCAACACATCCGGTACTTACACGGTAACAGTCACCAACCCGACCAATAATTGCACAGCCACGGCCACGGCCTCGGTAGCCCTCAACAACACCCCGCCTTCAGCCAGCGCCTCGGGCGGAGTGATCAGCTGCGCTACGCCAAATATCACCTTAAACGGCAATTCGCCGACTGGCGGCGTTACCTATTCCTGGACGGGCCCGAATGGCTACACCTCCGCATTTCAAAATCCGATCGCGGATACTGCCGGCACATACACCGTTGTAGTAACCAATCCTGCCAACGGATGCACTTCCTCCGCCACGGCATCCGTAACCGGCAATACTTTGCCGCCCACGGCTTCCGCGACGGGTGGAACAGTCAGTTGCGGTACGCAGAATATTGTGATTAACGGCAGCTCTACGACCCCGGGCGCTACTTTTGGCTGGACCGGGCCCAATAATTTTACTTCCAATGTCCAGAACCCTTCTGTCAATACGCCCGGCACCTATGTGCTTACGGTTACTGGTACCAACAGTTGTACCCTAACGGCAACGGCTACCGTGGATGGCGATTTCGATGCGCCGAACGCCGCTGCAACGGGTGGAGTGATCACCTGCGCTACCTCAAGTACTACCATTACCGGAACCTCCACAACGCCAGGCGTGTCCTTCATGTGGATTGGGCCGAGCGGAAACCCGTATTCCGGCCCAACGCCAACGGTTTCCAACATAGGTGTGTATACCTTAACCGTTACCAATCCAACAAACGGATGTACGGCGACCGCAACGGCTACAGTGGCGCCCGACGCCAATGTGCCCAACGCCAGTGCCACGGGTGGAACGCTCGATTGCAACAATGCTTCCATTACGCTCGACGGCGGCACTACCACCCCGGGAGCAACACTCAGCTGGATGGGCCCCAACAACTTTAGTTCTACCGATGAAGACCCGGTCGTTACAGTCTCCGGCGACTATATTCTGACGGTAGTTGACCCGTCCAATGGTTGTACCGCCGTGGCAACGGCCGCGGTAGTTCTCGATGATGACGAACCAGGCGCAGCAGCTGCCGCCGGAACAGTAACCTGCGCAACGCCGAGCCTGGCACTTGCGGGTTCATCTCCCACCAACAACGTTTCCTGGTCGTGGAGCGGCCCGAACGCTTTTGCGTCGACCGAGCAAAATCCGACCGTTTCCGATGCCGGTGATTATTTCCTGACAGTGACCGGCGCAAATGGCTGCACCTCCACGGCAATGGCAACCCTCCTGGCAGACCAGACACCCCCGGCGCCTGCATCGACCACTGGCATATTGACATGTGCCCTCACCAGCCTGACGCTTACCGGCAGCGCCAATGTACCGGTCAGCTATGCCTGGACCGGGCCAAATAACTTTACATCAACGGAGCAAAATCCATCTGTAATGGTGGCCGGTGATTATACGCTCATTGCTACGGCTAATAACGGTTGTACCGCTTCCACTACGATAACCGTTGGCGAGGATATTGCCCCTCCGGATGTTACGGCAGGTGGAAACACGATCACCTGCTCAACGCCCCAGGTTTCGTTGAGCGGCGCGTCGGCTACTCCGGGCGCAATTTTTGCCTGGCTTGGCCCGAATAATTTTACTTCTGACCAGGCCAATCCTCTGGTGGATCAAAATGGCGGCTACCTGCTGACAGTAACCGGCCCGAACGGTTGTACGGCAACCGCAACCGCCGATGTTTTACTGGATACCGAGAAACCACAGGTAATCGCACAATCAACCGGCGTACTCACCTGCTCGACCACCACTATTACAGTGGCCACAACAGCTACCAATTCCACGTCGCCCATTCAATCATTTCTATGGAGCGATGGTTCTACCACAGAAGATTTGCCCGTATCGCAACCGGGCGACTATGTGGTAACTGTTACTTCGGCGAATGGTTGTTCCACTTCGGCATCAGCAACGGTTACGCAGGACATCACGCCTCCCAATGTCAGTGCGTCCGGCGGCACCCTGACCTGTCTGATTACATCCATTCCTCTTGAGGGCGGTTCCACAACCACCGGCGCCAGCTACTTATGGCAGGGCCCGGGCGGTTACTCCTCCACCCTGGAAGACCCGAATATTGATGTGGAAGGCGAATATACGCTTGTAGTGACCGGGCCAAACGGTTGCACCGCTTCCGCAACGGCTACTGTTGTTCTGGACGGCGATTTCCCCGATGCAGTGGCCCAATCCAGTAATGATTTGGATTGTAATCTGATCAATACAACCCTGCAGGCGATCAGCAATACACCGGGCGTAACGTATTCGTGGACGGACTCTTCCGGTACCATTGTAGGCATAACGCCTACTGTTACGATTGACTTGCCCGGTATTTACCAGGTTGCAGTTACCGCCCCCAACGGCTGTGTGACCAATGCCAATGTTGCTGTTCTTCAGGATATTGCCTTGCCAGGGGCGACCGCCAGCGGCGATACCATCGATTGTATATCCGGTAATACGACCTTGGTTGGCGGCGCACAAGCAACCAATGTAACCTGGAAGTGGAGTGGTCCGAATCAGTTCGTATCTGCTTTGCAAAACCCTCTCGTTACTTTGGCAGGCGCGTACACGCTTACCGTAACCGGCATAAATGGCTGCACTTCCACGGCATCTGCAATTGTAGAAGAAAACAAAGACGCACCGGAGGTCGCTCTTGCGGGAACCGGCACATTAACCTGCATAGTTACAAGTCTTCCGCTCTCCGGCACGATCAATACGCCCGGCGCTACCGGCGTGTGGACCGGCCCGGGCGGTAATGTTATTTCGACCGCCGACACCGTCACCGTATTCGCCCCTGGCGTTTATACCTACACGGTGACGGCGCTCAATGGTTGTATTTCCGCGCCCACCATCACTATCGCAGAGGATATTCAAACGCCTCAGAACGTGGTCGTGAATGGCGGTTTGATCAATTGCAAGAATCCAACCATTGCGCTGAAGGCTTCTACGACAACTCCTAATGTCACTTTTGCCTGGGCCGGGCCGGGCGGATTTACTTCCACGGATCAAAACCCGCAAACCGATACCGGCGGCACCTATACGGTGTTGCTGACCAACCAGGCGAATGGCTGTGAGGCGACCGCGGTTACTTTTGTCACGGAAGATTTTGTGCAACCTGACATTGTCGTGGCTACAGAAACAATTACCTGTACGACACCGATGGTAGTATTGAATTCCACATCGGCGACAGCAAACGTTACCTATAACTGGTCTGGCCCGGCTATAACGGCTGCCAATCAGACCCAATCAGACCCAAGTATCGACCAGGCTGGTACCTATACGGTCACCATCACCAATCAGACGAATGGTTGTACCTCCTTGTTTTCGCTGGAGGCTTTTGAAGATGTCACGCCCCCGGATGTTTCCACCACCGGAGTGACGCTTACCTGCACCACCCCGTCCAATACGATCACAGGTTCTTCGCAGACGCCGGGAGCAACCTATGCCTGGACAGGCCCCGGCGGTTTTACTTCCACACAGGCCAGCCCAACCGTAAATGTACCCGGCGATTACACGCTGACGGTAACGGCGCCCAATGGCTGTACCTCCACATCGGTGGCCGCGGTGATGCCGGATGCCAGTCTGCCCCAGGTTTCGGCGACAGGCGGTCTGCTGACCTGCGCTATTATTACCATTCAATTGCAGGCTACGTCCAGCAATCCGAATGTTACCTGGCAGTGGTCTGGCCCCGGCGGATTTAACTCCGCGGTTCAGAACCCCGATGTTACGATACCGGGCAATTATATCGTAACCGCTACCGCACAAAATGGCTGTACCGGTACGGCAACTGTTCTGGTGCCGGCGGATACGCAGGCGCCTGATATTCTTACAGATATTCCGAATGACCTGAACTGCACAACCACCCAGGTATCGCTGAGTGCGAGTGTGGCAGCCGCCGGTTCGTATACTTATCAGTGGAGCACCCAATCGGGCAGCATCATTTCCGGCGCAACAACTCCTAATCCGGTTGTCAGTTCGGCGGCGATATATACCGTTTTGGTCACTAATTTGCAAAATGGCTGCACCTCCACTGAAAATGTGACGGTAAGGGTGGATTCAACCACTGTGTCTGGCGCGGTATTGTCTGTGCGCGACGTGTCGTGTTTTGGCAAAACCGACGGTGTGATCGGAGTTAGCAGCGTCATCGGGGGCACTCCAACCTTCCTGTATTCGCTGGATAATCTGCCTTTCGTATCGGGCTCTACGTTTACTTCACTGCCTCCGGGTCAGCATAATCTGGTTATTCAGGATGCTAACGGCTGCGAATGGGAAACTGCAATTCAGATCGACGAACCGGAAGAGTTGCTGGTCGAACTTGGCCCGGATGTTACCATTCACCTCGGCCAATCCATTCAACTCGACCTGAACAACACGGTCAATTATCCCGACAGGGTAGTAAAAACGATTTTTGATCCCTCGGGTATGGACAGCGTATTCTGCCCCACCTGTACAGGCGTCTTGTACCCGGTCAATTCTTTCAGGTACTTTATGACGGTTGTCGATTCCAACGGTTGCAAAGCAACGGACAGCCGGACTATTATCGTGGATAAAACCCGTTGGGTGTATATCCCGAACATCTTCGATCCGAATTCGAGTTTTGACAATAACCTCTTTTATATTTTCGGCGGCGAGGATGTGGTAGATATTAAATCTTTCCGGATTTTTGACCGCTGGGGCAATGCCGTGCACGAAGCCTTTAATTTTAAACCGAACACCCCATCCTCCGGCTGGGACGGCTCAATCCGGGGCGACAAGGCCAATCCCGGCGTTTATGTTTATTATGCGGAAATATTGTTTAAAGACGGAGAAACGATTCTCTATAAAGGAGATGTTACGCTTGTGAGAAATAATTAAAGGTTTATGAGGGTTTATGAGGGTTTATGAGGGTTTATAAAGGTTTATGAGGGTTTATAAAGGTTTATGAGGGTTT
>CALEYM010000769.1 GCA_937926185.1 uncultured Bacteroidota bacterium
CTAAATTGGCCTTGAGTTCATCCAGAAAACGTTCTCCATACTTGAGATAATACGGTATGAAATTGTCGCTGCGCTCCTGCAATCCGTTTCCGGGAAAGAGTTTTTCTTTCAAAGCCCGCAACTGATTGATGCTTACCTCGTGTTTTTGTTTTTCGGCCCGCATCAGCCGGCTTTCCCATTGTTGAAGGTGCCCGACGGTTTTCACTTCATCGGCCCGCACTGCTTTTTCCAGCGTTGGATCGATCACCAGGGCTTTTTGGGCAATATGTTCAAAAATCCGGTGCAAATCGGCAATTTCCGACGCCAGACTGACTTCTGCATCGGCCTGGGCTTCCACATAAGCCCGCACCAAGGCGTCGGTGTCGTCGAAATATCGCGAAATCTGAAATCCGAATTTCAACGACCGTTTGATGGCGTCCTTATCCACCCACAGTACCGAATTACGCCGCACCAGAACAGGGTAGGGGATGCCAAAATGTTCGAACTGGGTACGCCGTTCGAGCCAGTACGCCAGTTCGCCGCCACCACCCACGTAGGCCAGGTTGGGCAGGATCATTTCCTGGAATAGCGGGCGCAGCACGACGTTGGGACTGAATCGCTCGGGATGTGATTCCAATTCCCGCAGTATCTCTTCGCGGGTAAATGTTTTATCCAGGTGTAATACTTTGTATACGCCCTCTTCCAGCACGATCCGCTCGCGATGACCGGGGCTGATGTAGAACAAATTGATTTCGCGTGGCATAGCCTGGGTTTTGAAGCCCTTCGCGTGCAATTGTTCAATCGCGGCGTTTACCAAACGGTTGGAAGCCTGCTCTGTCAGTTCGGCGCGCATCACCGGGACAAATTGCCGCTTCAAATCCGGATCGCTCATGTTGAAAACCACCAGACCAAATCTGCCCATAAGAGCGTGCAATAAAGCCTGCGTGGCATCTGCAAAAGTCGCGGCTTGCCGATAGGAGCGATCAATGATCGTCCATAAAGCCTGCGCGTTTTCCGTTTCGCCCAACACCGGTTTTAATTCTTCCAGCACCGGCGCCAGCGTGGCCGCGGGCATCAGGCCTACCGGGCCGCCGAGGCCTGGTTCCCAGGTAATTGTTTTATTAAACAAACGAATATGGTTCAACTCTTCCAGGTCGTGATCTTCACTGCCCAGCACAAACACCGGAACGATCTGCTTGCCGGTTTCCTTTTGAACAGATTCGGCCAGGTTGATCGTCGTTATGGCCTTGTAAATGAAATAAAGCGGCCCCAGCAAAAGACTGGGCTGGTGTGCGGTGGCAACGGTAAATACATCGGGGCGGAGCAGTGCGCGAATCTGATCCCTGACCGGCGAAATATCCGGCAGGGCATCGTATTGCGCTTCGAGGACGTGTACCAATAATTCGCGCGCCGTGTTTACACCGGCGCGCTCCTGTATAACTTTATGGAAATTGTCCGGTATGGGCGCATAACGGTAAAAGGGTTCCAACGCCGGATCAAGCGTAGCATAAGCGACATCGGTTTTGGACAACTGGCTGACGGCAGGGTAGGGTAGAAGCGATTTTTGCATTGGAAAGGCGGTTGTTGTTTTAAACTGGCGCGTCCGGGGCAAGGTTAACAAGAAATCCGGCGGAAGGTTGGCTTTTGGCAGCGACAGTTGCCGGCGGCAAAGGTAGGAAGCATGGGATTATTACAGATAACTTCAAACATTGGTAAAAACCCTCGCCCCTTCTGCCTACCTTTGCGCGCCAAATTCATCCGCTCACTCTCAATTTCTAATTTACAGTGTCCGAAAAGATCATTTTTTCCATGTCCGGCGTGAGCAAAACGTTTCCGCCGAACAAGCAGGTGCTCAAAAACATCTGGCTCTCCTTTTTTTACGGCGCCAAAATCGGCGTACTCGGCTTAAATGGTTCCGGCAAATCCACCCTGCTGAAAATTATCGCCGGCATCGACCAGAATTACGAGGGCAAGATTGAATTTGAAAAACAATACAAGATCGGCTACCTGGCCCAGGAGCCCGAACTGGACGAAAATAAAACAGTGCGCCAGATAGTGGAAGAGGCTGTCCAACAAATCGTTGACCTGCTGCAGGAAAACGAAGACATCGGTTTGAAACTCGGCGAAGTAACCGACGACGACGAGATGATGAAACTCATCGAGCGCCAGGGCGAAGTGCTGGAGCAAATCGAACACCTGGACGGCTGGGAACTCGATCATCGCGTGGGTCTCTTTACTGACGCACTGCGCTGCCCGCCCGACGACACGCCTGTAAAAATATGTTCCGGGGGCGAGCGGCGCCGTGTAGCCCTGGCGCGCCTGTTGCTGAGCCAACCTGACATCCTGCTGCTCGACGAACCCACCAACCACCTCGATGCCGAGTCGGTGCAGTGGCTGGAGCAATACCTTCAAAACTTCCCCGGAACCGTTATTGCCGTGACGCACGACCGCTATTTCCTCGACAACGTGGCCGGCTGGATACTCGAACTAGACCGCGGCGAAGGTATTCCCTGGCAGGGCAACTATTCTTCCTGGCTCGATCAGAAAGCCCGGCGCATAGCCCAGGAAGAACGACAGGAAGACAAACGCCGTAAACAACTCGAACGCGAACTCGAATGGGTGCGCATGGGCGCCAAAGGCCGCCAGGCCAAAGGGAAAGCCCGTTTGAATGCCTACGAAAAAATGGCCGGCGAGGAAACCCGGGAGAAGGAGGCCAAACTCGAAATCTGGATACCCAACGGCCCGCGCCTTGGCGACAAGGTGCTGGAAGTGCGCAATCTCACCAAGGGTTTCGGCGACCGTATCCTGTTTGAAAACCTCAACTTTGATATACCCAAAAATGCCATAGTCGGCATCATCGGCCCCAATGGCGTGGGAAAATCCACGTTGTTTAAAATCCTTATCGGTAAAGAAAAGCCCGACAGCGGCGCCGTCGTCATCGGCGATTCCGTGAAGATCAGTTACGTGGATCAGAGCCACGAATCGCTTTTGCCGGAGAAAACGATCTATGAGATCATTTCCGAAGGCAATGACATGATCACGGTGGGAAATACCTCGGTGAACGCGCGCGCTTACATTTCCCGGTTCAACTTCACCGGCGCCGATCAGCAGAAAAAACTCGGCGTATGCTCCGGGGGCGAACGCAACCGGGTGCATCTCGCCATGACCCTCAAAGACGGCGGCAACGTGCTGTTGCTCGACGAGCCAACCAACGACATCGACGTCAATACCCTGCGCGCACTGGAAGACGCCCTCGATGATTTTGCCGGCTGCGTACTGCTGATCAGCCACGACCGTTGGTTTATCGACCGGCTGGCCACACATATCCTGGCCTTTGAAGACGATGCGGAGATTGTGTTCTTTGAAGGAAACTTCACCGATTACGAAGAAGCCAAAAAAGCCCGCCTGGGCGATATTACCCCACACCGACCAAGGGTGAAGCATATCTTGAAGTAGAGGCTCGCCTAAAAGCAGGCGCCCGGTTGGCTTTTTTCACGGGATTTAGATTTCGGAAATTTGATCCCGAGTCCTCGGGTCCGAAATCTTAGGCTGTTGTATC
>CALEYM010000770.1 GCA_937926185.1 uncultured Bacteroidota bacterium
TACCCTTTGACACAAACCCATCTCCGTGTCCCCGCGGTAAAAACCTTAACTTCGCGCCCCAACCAGAAATCCTCAAACCTTTTCATCAACGTATCCCGTAATCATGCACTTTTTGCGTCTGCCGCTGTTTGTCCTGCTGCTCCTCCCCTGTTTCCTTCCGGCCCAAACGAGCGGCTGGGAATTTATCCGCGACGACAAATTCGTACAGGCGCGCCCGGCTTTTGAGGCGGCGCTGGCGCAAAACCCCAATGATGAGGCGGCGCTGCTGGGCCTGATTTTCCTTGCGGAGACGATCCGCGACCATGAAAGTTATGAAAAGTACGCCAACCAACTGCTCGATGCGCATTGGACGCCCGAATACGTATGGCTGTTTCAGCACCTGTTCAAAGGCACGCCGGAAGAAGCGCTGCGCCGCGCTGCCGGCAACAGCACTCTGAGCGCCTGGGCGCAGCAACAGGCCGATACCCTGTTCAAATACCGCCGTTTTGCCGAAAGCGTTGCCCTGCGCACTGCCGTGTTGCCCGACTGGAACTGGTCGGTTTGCGGCCCCTTTACCAATATTGCCGGCAGCGGTTTCGTGGAGGCGGCGCCACCGGAAACGCGGCTTTTTTCCTGGCAGGACTCCTTCCTGAACGATCAGAAAATCCCCTTGCGCTGGCTCCGGCGGCTGCAACGGAAACCCGGCGCGCCGGTCGGTTTCGACGACCTGCCGCAAACCGGCGAACCGGGCGTCTGGTACGCCAATACTTTTATCGACGTGCCCACTACCCGCGGCGTGGCCCTGCGCGTCAGCAGCGCCGAGCCGCTAAAGGTCTGGCTCGATGACCGGATATTGTTCGAACGCTCCCGTCCGGTTGCCGCCGGCGAATGGGATCAGGAAACCCTGCATTTTGAACTGCCGGCGGGCAAACACCGGCTGCTGGTGAAAATCGCCGACTTCCCCGAAGAATTCGCGGGCTCGCGTATCCGGCTGGAATTCAACGACCTGGGCAATAACGGCGACTACGACTACGAACCGCAATACGAAGGTTTGGCCGATTATGTCCCGCCGGCCCCGGAAGCCCAAAGCCGTTTTGCGCTGCGTTTCACCGATCCCGCCACCGGGGCGACGTTCCCGGACATCGTGTCGGCATGGGAAGCGCCTTATCAACCGGCCACCCGCCCCTGGAACCCCGTTGTAGAAGAAAATCGCCATTTGCAAACCCTGCAAGCCACCTGGCAGGCGCATCCGCAAGCGCCGTGGCGCCTGTACCTGGTGGCCAAGGCATTCGCCAAATACGAAGCCTGGGAAGAAGGCGAGGCTTTTTTTGCCGGCATACCTTCCGGAACAGCCTTTCACCGGTTTTTACTGGCCAAATTTTACGACGCCAACGGGAAATCCGAACGCGCCGAAGCCCTGCTGAGCGAAATGGACACGAGCCTGGCCCCCACTTACGCCGAACACTACCTGCGCCTTCAGAAAATCGATGCGGAACAGGACGAAGCGCAGTACCTCGCCGCGCTGGAACACCTGCTGCAATTGTCGCCCACCAACTGGACGCTGCTGAACCGCTACCTTTCCTTTTTAAAAGAAAAAGGCCGGCAGGAACAGGGCCGGGCGTTTACCCGCCGGTTTCTGGAACAACACGACAGCCCGAAATGGAAAAAACGGCTGAAAAACTATCTCGAACCGGAAAGTTACAAACCTTCCTCCTTTAAACAGGAAACCGACCGCGAGCGGGAAAAGAAATACCGCGCGGCGCGGCAACGCCTGAAAAAGACGTTTAACCTGCCGGATTACGGTACGGTCATCCGGTATTTAAAACAAACAGACAAAGCAGAAGAAACCCTGCGCGCCTACGATGAGATTTTGTCGGCGGCGCCCTGGCTTAAATATTACCAACGGCAGAAAGCGGCCTACCTGTTTGAAAAAGGACGTCCGGGGGATGCGCTCGCATTGATCCGGGAATTGTTGGACGCCCAGTCTTACGACCCCGCTTTGTGCGAGCTGGCCGGCGATATTTACATTGAAAACAAGCAGGAAAAGGAAGCGTTGCATTGGTATAAAAAAGCCCGCCTGCTGAAAGGCCGCGAGGGCTACGACCTGGCCGGAAAAATTGAAAAACTGGAAAACCGGCGCAGTTTTTCCGCCTTTTTCCAATCCGTCGATCTCCAGGCCTTGGCTAAATCATCCGCCTTGCCGGATACCAACGCCGGCGAAGAGGCCGTCGTCGTCTTTCTGGGCCACCAGCTGGCTTATATTCCGGAAGAACGAAAATACCAGGCCACGCATAAATGTATCATCCACATCCGCAACGAGGCCGGCGCCAAACGCTGGACCGAGGCCGACCTGAGCATGCTGGGCAAAGTAACCAATGCGCGGGTGATGAAACAGAACGGTACTGTCAGCTCGCCCGATCTGGGCTGGGGCGGCATGGCCGTGTTTAAAAACCTGCAGGCCGGCGACGTCATTCTGCTGGAAGGTAGCAGCGAACGCGGCACACCAGAAGAGTTCGGCGACGACCTGCTCGGACTGGAATTCCTGTCGTGGCCGGCGCCTGTGTTGCGCGCCACCTTTGAACTCCTGCTTCCCCGGGAGCAGGAATTGTATTTTGCCTTCAACCGCCTGTCGGAACAATACACGCGGCGCGATACCGGCGCTTTTAAGCTCTTGCGCTGGGAGTGGAACAACATCCCCAAAATGGAAGAGGAAGAAGCCATGCCGGAAAACATCGACGCTTCGGCCTGGATCATGTACGGCGGCGCGCCCGACTGGAGCCGGGTGGCGCAATGGTACCAGCGCAAAACCTATTGCCGCACCGAACCCAATTACGAGGTGTTGGCCAAAGCCCGCGCCCTGATACAATCCGGCATGGGCGAGCAACAAATCGTGGCAACCCTGCACAATTTTATCACAAGGGAGATCAATTACTCCTACGTGCCTTTCCTGAACAGCAACTACATCCCTAAAAAGCCCGGCGCTACCTTGTCGGCCAAAGTAGGCGACTGCAAAGACGTGGCTTCCCTTATGATCGCCATGTTGCGCGAGCAGGGCATCCCGGCCTGGTACACGCTCGTCAGCACCCACGCGTTCAGCAACACCGAACCCCGGCCCACGCCCTACGTGTTCAACCACGCCATCGTGGCCTACCAAACCAGCGACGGCCGGCTGCACTTCGACGACCTCACCACCGATTATTTCCCCACGGGAGTGTTGCCCGACAATGACGCCGACGCCTGGGGACTGATCATACGCGACGGGGAAACCGAACTCCGGCGCCTGCCCGATCACCTGCTCGACCCGGCCGTATCCGGTGTTGACATACACGCCGACGCCACGCTGGATTCGCTGGGTAACCTTTACCTGGATACCCGTCTGACCTGTCGCGGCGTGGCTGCCGGCAACTGGCGGGAAACCATGCTGCGGGCCACACCTGAAGAACGCCTGAAACAACTCACGGAATACTTCGGCGGCGGCGTGCTCAGCCACCTCGACATCGAATCAACCGGCTTCGACAACCTCGACAGTATCGATGCGCCATTGCGCACCCACGTCCGGATGACGGCCTTTCATCAGATGGATCAGGTGGCAGGACTCTATATCCTGCCGCTGCCGCTGCCGCTCAGTACGCCTACTCACAAAATGCTCTTCGCCGCCCGCCGGTACAACGACCTCGACGCGCAGGTTTTGTTCGAGCTTTCTCCCGTCCGGGAAACGGTGGAACTTCATTTCCCGCCGGGCTTCACGCTCGCCGAAGCGCCCAAACCCGTGTCGCTGAACACCGGCTTCGGTCATTATTCCCTGCGCTGCGAACCCATCCCACAGGGGCTGCGCATCCGACGGGAAGTACTGTTCACACAACGTTTTATCAAACATGCGGATTTCCAGGCGTTCCGGCAGTTTTATCTGGATATGCTGGAGGCGGACGATGGGTTACTGGCGTTGAAGCGATAATTTTTTTTCCTCCTTTCAACCACTGCATCAATCTTCGGAATCTTTTCAAAGGATGATTCCGGATAAACCGCGTAAAAAAATAGGGGGATAACCGGTATATCCATAGTGTAAACCCTTCCCTCCCACCGACGAATTGCTCTTCTTTTTTCAGGGCGATGGCCCTGATGATTTTGAGCGCAGCCTTCTCAAGGGGGTAACCTTCCCGGAAGCTCTGCTCCACCACGCCATGCCGGGAGCCGTCGCCAATCAACGCGTGCGCCGTAATATCGGTTTTGATAATACCGGGAATGATAATGGTAAAAGAAATACCGGGCATTGTGATCTCCGTCCTCAAACACTCAAAAAAACCTTGCAGCGCGTGTTTGGAAGCGGCGTAAGCGGCGGTGCGCGGTACACCGTATTTTGCCGACAGGCTGCTCACCGCAACAATCTGGCCCTGGCCGCGTTCCACCATGTGTTTTAACACGGCTTTTGTAATGATCATGGGCCCGAAATAGTTAATTTTCATCAACTTTTGGTCAATTTCAAACAAGGTATTCAAGATATAATCCCGTACGGCCAGACCGGCATTGTTGATCAGGATATCGATGGGGCCGAACAGCGATTCCGCCGCCGCTGCTTTGGCCGGCAAGGTATCCAGTTGTTCCAGATCCAAAAGGAGGATACGCGCATGTTCCGGATGGGAAAGGTTGTTCCTGACACGCTCCAGTCCTGGTTCAGAACGGGCGGAAAGAATAAGTCGCGCGCCAAGAAAACTCAACATCCCGGCCAGTTGTTCGCCGATACCGGAAGAAGCGCCGGTGATCCACACTATTTTATGCTCAAAATGTTTTTTCCAACGCAGGGCTTGCAAAAGGGAAGAAGAAGATGACATCGTCGGTGCAATTTAGACCCAAAGATTAACCTTTTTTACTTCCAGAAACAAATCTTATGCGATGATTATCAGCATCTTGTGCACTGATTTTTGAATGGAAAGCCGGCGTTGAAACAAAGTTTTCATATTTTTGTCCGGAAAAACCCAAGACCGGCAATTCTTGTTATCCCGTACAAACGATCACCGAGGAATATGGCTATTATTATTACCGACGAATGTATCAATTGCGGCGCCTGCGAACCGGAATGCCCCAACAACGCTATTTACGAAGGCGGTGTGGAATGGGCCATTTCCGATGGCAACACAGTCAGAGGCTCCTATACCCTCGAAGACGGCTCCGCGGTAGATGCCATGCACAAAAACAAACCCGTGTCCGACGATTTCTACTACATTGTGCCCGATAAATGCACCGAATGTGTCGGTTTTCACGAAGAGCCCCAATGCGCGGCGGTGTGCCCGGTCGATTGCTGCGTGCCCGACCCCGACCGGACGGAAACAAATGAACAATTGCTGGCAAAAAAGGCGCGGCTGCACATGTGAGGGTTATTGCGTCATTGGGTCATTAGAGGGCATTTCGTAATCGTAAATCATTTACCTTGTCATAGAAGTTTTCATGGTTCTAAATATTGCCTGCTGCCGGCAACGGTCGGCGGGCAATTTTTAACTTAACGTGCCCCGGTGCTTAAACATGCACTTTGCGTGCGCTACGATTACGAAACTTTTAAAAGTTTCGTAATCGTATTCCCGCCTACCGGGTGGCAGGTATGCTTCCCTAACTTCTGGTATTTTTAAAAATCCCGGTGTTCGGTTAAAGAGAACCAGCCCGCGTTTGCCACCTTTGCCCGGTAACTGCTCACCAAAACGAGTGTACGCCATGAAAAAACACTTGCTACACGCTTTTTTTGCCCTGCTTGCCCCGGTCGTCATAACGGCTCAGAATTATTGCGATTTCAGCGACTGCCTGTTCTGGAACGAACAATCCGGCCAGGCCATCGACAGTGCGACAGTAAACTATGCGGTCAATCAATGGTCCATCGACGAATGGGACAACGGCGTAGGCTGCGTCGTACCCATTGTAAACATGCAACAGTGTGAAAACCTGGCCCTGGAGGTATTCTTTCCTGTCTTGCCGGCCGGAGAAAAACGCCCCCTGGTAGTGCTCATTCACGGCGGGGCGTTTATCGGCGGCAAACGAGCGGAATTCCGCAACCAGGCGCGGGAACTGGCCCGGTTGGGTTATGTGGCCGCCACCATCAGTTACCGCCTGTGCAAACGCAACAACTGCCTCACGCTCGGCTGGCTGTCGTACAATGATTCGTGGCTGACGCCCATCGCGCTGTGCGGACTCAATTTCTGGTCCGACTTCGGCACGGGCGCTTACGTGGCCGCGGTAGATGCCAACAACGCCATCCGCTACCTGCAAAACAACGCCCCGGCTTACCATATCGACCCGGACAACGTAATCGTCGGCGGCTTCAGCGCGGGCGCCTGGACTGCCATGCACGCCGCGTTCCTGGATCAGGACGAAGCCGACAGCATGGGCGGCTGGAAAGGACTTTGGGGGCCTTTGAACCCGGTAAGCGGGATCAAGGGCGTACTTTGCCTCGGCGGCGCCTTATACGATACCACATTTATCGACCCGGATGAAAACCACATCCCGGTGTACACCGTGCACGGCACCTGCGACCCCACCGTGTGTTACCGCCACGACGCGGCCTTCCATTGCAATGCAGCCTATCCGAAAATTCACGGCGGCGGCGACATCAGCACCCGCCTGCACCACAACGGCAACCCTTATTACCTGTTCACCGGCCAAAACCTCGGACATGACATTGCCCCGGCAGGCAATGCCTGGAACCTGGAAATGCTGCGTTTTATGCGCGAAACGATGCTGTGCGGGCAATACACCCAAAAACACGGCATTTATCCCCTGCCGGCAGGCAACAACGAATGTGCCGTGCTACAGGGGCCTTTGCTTCAATACGCCCACGCGCCGCACCCGCCGGTCGATCTGCCGGCCAGCGCCTTGTGGGGCGGCTTTCCGGCGCCCTGCGTGCCGGTGCCGGTGGGCGAACCTGACCCGGAAACAGGCATCCGGATTTTCCCAACCCTTACGCAGGGCGCCCCTGTACGGATTGAAACAGCTATTTCCGCCACTATCCACCTGTTTGACATGCAGGGGAAATTGCTGTTTCAACAACCCCTGGAAGCCGGCGGACAGATGGAAATTCCGGCCGAAATGCTGACGCCGGGGGCGAATTTGTTGCAGGTGAAAAACCGGGAGTCGGGCCGGGTGTCCGTTTACAAATTGGTAAGGTTGTAACGCGTTTTGTCAAAGAGACAAACGCCGATCAGACAGTAGCCATTGTCTTGGGTTCGCGGCGCGCCCCCGGCGCCCACGCCAGCAAGGCCACCGTTCCCGCGGCACAAACGCTCTCCACCACGAGCCACTGCATGGCAAATGCTCCCGGCATGCCGTCGAGCGCGATGCTGAGCAGCCGGCCCAGCACAAAACCGCCGGTGTAAAGCGCGCCGAGGATCAGCCCTTCGCGTTGGGCGCGGAAGGCGGCATAGAGCCAGAACAGGGCAAAGGCCAGGTTGACGCCGCCGTACAGGGCGCGAATGGAGTTGCGGGCCGTGACGTTGCCGAGCTCCACATCCACGAAATTCATCACGGTTTGTGGGTCAGCCAGGGCTTGCAGCGCGATGTTCAGGGCCGACAAGCCCATAAGGATCAGGAAAATACGGGAAATTTGAAAATGCGTTTTCATAACAAAACTTTTGTGATGGTGAATAAATGACGGCACAAAAGTCCGGGCTGAAAAACTGCTAAAAATTGATCCGGATCAAGATTAATCCGCAATCCGTCCCGACACTGCGTGTACGGGATTTCGCTGCGCTCAACAATCTGCAATCCGTAATCCGCAATTTTTCATATCCACCTGTTCCGCCAGAAAAAATACAACATACCCAGCGAGGCGAGCAGCATAAATCCCAGCACGTAGAAATAACCATTGGTCCAGTGTAATTCGGGCATATTGTCGAAATTCATGCCGTAGAGCCCGGCGATGAAAGACAGCGGGATAAAAATGGTGCTGATGATGGTGAGCAGGCGCATGACGTTGTTCAGGCGGTTGCCGATTTCGGCCTGGTACAGTGATTCAATTCCGGAGAGAATGTCGCGGTAATTATCGATGCTGTCGAGAATTTGCGTCACGTGGTCCATCAGGTCGCGGAGGTAGAGGCGGTTGGACTCGTCCACGTAGGGGCAGTCGGTGCGGTAGAAACGGGCGGCTGCGTCGCGCAGGGGCATGACGCGGTGCCTGAACTGGTTGATGATGTGTTTGACTTCAAGAATGCGGGCTTTAGACAGGGGGTGGGCGCTCTCGCTGTGCAATGTTGCTTCCAGGTTCAGCAGAATATTTTCAATTTCATCCAGCACCAGGTAATAGTGATCGACGATGGTATCGAGAATGGAATACGCGAGGTAGTCGGGGCCTTTTTTACGCAGCCGGCCCACGCCTTCCTGGATCCGTTTGCGTACCGGCGCCAGGGTATCGTCGGGGTCTTCCTGAAAAGAGATCACAAACTGCTGCCCCAGAAAGACGGCGATCTGTTCGGTTTGAAGTTCGGGCGATCCAGGTTCCAGTCGTAAATTGTGCAGGATAAAGAACAGTCCGTTGTCGTACTCCTCTACCTTGGCGCGCTGTTGGGTATCCAGCACGTCTTCCAGCGCCAGGGAATGCAGTTGAAAATCGGTTCCGATACGTTCCACCAGCGCGGTGTCGGTAAGGCCCTGCACGTCGATCCAGACCAGTTCGCCGGCTGCCGGTTTTACCGGCGCATACCCTTCCTGTTCGGAATAAGTTTCGCTGTTATACCGTACGGTCAGGAGCGAGGCCGGGTGCTCCGCCCGGTGACCGGTGTAGATCAGCGTTCCGGGCGGCAATCCTTTTTTTCGTATTTTTGGATTTCGTTTTCTGCTCATCGGGCAAAAGTAGTTCGAAGTTTGAAGATGCGCCCGGCTTCAATCCCGGATACTACCCAAACTTCAAACTCCAAATATAAAATTTTAGGCGCAATTGTCGGGTACCTCTAAATTGGTACGGTTTTTGGAATTTGAATGGCATAGCGAAAAAACGACGCGCCGACAGACTCCTGTCCTTACCCGTTACCGGAAAATCTTGATGAACGAACAGTATGCTTAAGGTGTTTATTTTCAGTAACTTGTGAATACATTGCCTAAACGCGACAAGAAAATAAGTTTGAATCGTTCGGAGTTTTAGCCGTAAACTTGCGCCGTTTTTTAATCCTTTAATCTCTTCCTTCGGTTGGTATTAGCAATAATCCGGTTTCTCACGATAGTCTCACTCGGATATTTAACCAGTGTGAACTCTGTTGTAAACTACATTTTATCATTCCAAACCGATCATTTTTAATGAAGAGATTAATACGCTTCTTCAGAATCCTGCCTGTTTTTTATTTTCCCTATTCATCAAACATTCGTACCATGAACAGCAACCTGACTCAGCGTTGGCTGGCCCGCATAGCCATGCCCGCGGTTGTATTTTTAGGGGTTGTGCTGCAAGCGCAAGCGCAGTGCGACATTACCTGGCCGGGCAACCCAAATCCGGTTCAATTTTCCCTTGTAATCGATCCCATTACCGGCGATGCGGAGCTGAACCACATTCCCGTGGCCGCCAACGGCGTGACCAGCTCGATGTGTGGCCCGCTGAACGACAACAAGGTACGGTTCTACACCAGCGCCGCGAAAACGGCCTTCGTGAACCCGGGCGCGCCTTATCACCTGCTTTACGATTGCGACGACGTGGGCCAAACGTTCACGGTTTGGGTAGCCATCAACGACGGCACCACCGGCAACATGAGCATGAACCCGGCCAGCGAGAGCGCGGCCGTACCCATTCAGATAACGCTTGTTGACCTTTCACTGCCCACTGCCGGGCCTTTTCCGTCCAACGTGACGGTAAATACGTCTGACGACGGCATGGGCGATTGCACCATCACCGACATCTTCGCCAGCACCTTTCAGGACATTGCCATTTTTGGCATCGCTGCTCCGCCCCTGGGCCAAAGCGAATTTACCGACAACTGCGTGGGTAGCCTGAATGTAACCTATCAACTTTCCGGCGCTACCGTTCTGGCGGAAACTTCCGCCGGACCGATCGAGTTTGCGCCCGATGCTTACGACGCCGGTCTCGCCACATTCAACGTGGGCGTTACCACGGTCACCTATCGCATTTACGACAACCTGGCCGACCCGATGGGCGCCAACCCGCTGGTGATAACGGTCACCGTAACGGTGGTGGATGACGAAGACCCGGCCATTACCTGCCCGGCCAATCAAAATGTGAACACCGAGCCGGGTATTTGCACCAAAACGATCACGGGTCTTGCGCCCGCCGCTTACAACGACAACTGCGCCGTGACGGCGCTTACCTGGTCGGCGCCCGGCGCCACGCCCGCCGCTTCCGCGATGACGGGTATTAACAACCTGACCGCTACGTTCCCCCTCGGTACAACCATTGTGACCTTCACGGCCACGGATGCCGGCGGTCTCACCGCCTCCTGCATGTTCAACGTAAACGTCATCGACAACGAAATGCCGTCGATCACCTGCCCGGACGACCTGACGGTTTCGGCAACAGCCCCGCTGGCCTGCAACTACACTGCCGGCTTCGAGCTGGATTATCTGACCATCGGCGACAACTGTTTTTCCACCAGTGTAAGTAACAATATCAACGGATCCATAACGCTGGATGCGGAAGTGTTTTTGTTGGGAACAACCAATATTATATGGACGGCCACCGATCCTTCGGCCAATACCAAAACCTGTGCTTTCAACCTTACGGTGGAAGACGACATGCCGCCGGCGCCGCCGTCTGCCGGCCAGGTGATCAACGTGAGCGTGACGCCCGGCGATTGCTCGGCAACCGTTTCCTACGAATATCCCGGTTTGTTTTTCCACAACCCGAACGAGTGCACGCCGCCGGTTGAACTTACCGAAGGCCCTGCCACCGTGAACGGGGTGGTGGATCCGGGTTTCCTGTTCCCGGCGCTTCCGGCGTTCGATCCGTTCTCCGGACGGATGAACCTGATCTTTGGCGCCGGCGCCACCTTGCAGTTCCCGGTAGGTCAAACGATCATTCCCTACACCTGGACGGACCAGGCCGGTAACGATACCACCGAATATATTATCGTAAATGTGGCCGAAGATGTGCCGCCCGTCGCGGTGTGCCAGCCTTCGCTGATCACCCTGCCGCTCAGCGCCTCGGGCGAAGCCACCCTGACCACGGCCATGGTGGACAACGGCTCCAATGATAATTGCTCCGGCGTAACGCTGGCGCTTTCCCAAACCGCCTTTTCCTGCGCCAACCTGCCGGGTACGCACGTCGTGACCCTGACGGTGACGGACGCCGCCATGAATACGGCTACCTGCACGGCCACGGTTGACGTAGTGGACAATATCGCGCCGCAAATCCTCTGCCCCGGCAGTAAGACGGTGACGACCAATTCGGGCTGCACGGCTATCAATATACCGGGCCTCGACCTGACCTCGGTGGCGCCCAATATCGCCCTGATGGCCGGACAATACTCCGACAATTGCGGCGTGACTTCCGTTTCATGGCAACTCACGGGCGCTACCGCGGGCTCCGGTTCCGGTTCGGTGCCGCTGGCAACTGCATTTAATAAAGGCGTAACCACGGTAACCTACACGGTCACGGACGCCAGCGGCAATAATGCCGTGTGCAACTTCTCCGTGAACGTGCTCGACAACACCCCACCGGCCTGGACCGGTACCGGTCAGGCGCCGGGCAGCACCATCACGACCAATGCCAATATCGGCGGCTGTATTGCCCAGGTCAGCTGGACGGAGCCGACGTTCGCGGATGCCTGTACGCCGCCGGTACTGGTGACGAAAACCCACAGCCCGGGCGCATTCTTTACCTTTGGTAATACCACGGTAACCTATACGGCCATCGACGGCGTGGGCAACGTGGCCACGCATACCTTCACCGTAAATGTGGTGGACACCCAGGCGCCGGTAGCGAATTGCAAAGACATCACCGTTTCGCTCGACGCCATGGGCTTTACCACTGTAACGGCTCCGCAGGTGGATAACCTGAGCACGGACAACTGTTTCTTTTCATATACCTCTCCGTCGGCAACCTATAATTGCGCCAATTTAGGCCCGAACAGCTACACCCTGCAGATTACCGACGGTTCGGGCAACACGGGTACCTGCGTATCGACCGTAACGGTTCAGGATTTGATCCCTCCCGCGGCGTTTTGCGCGAGTGTATCGCCGATCAACCTCGACGCCAACGGTTCTTTTGTGCTTAATGCAACTTCGGCCAATAACAACAGTACGGATAATACCTATCCGCAATGCCCGCTGGATTACGATATTTCCGTAGACGGCGGCACGTTCGACGCCTCCTTTGAATTTGAATGTGTCCATTTGGGCAACCGCCTGCTCACGCTCCGCGTAACGGATGCCGCCGGCAATACCGCCACCTGTACGCAGATCGTTCTGGTTAAAGATATTACGCCGCCTTCCATTACGCCCCCGGTGCATATCACGATTAACTGCGACGAATCGACGGCCGTGGCCAATACCGGAACTTTTTCAGGCGTAAGCGATAACTGCGACCTGGACGTTGTCGTGGCGCAACAACCCGACGTGTTCATTCCGGGCGGCTGTCCCAATTCGTTTACGATCGTGCGCAGCTGGAAAGCGACCGACGATTCGAATAACATGACCACGGTGTCGCACTCCATTTTTGTGCAGGACGTGGAAGACCCGGTGTTCAATATTCAGAACACCATTGTGATCCAAACGGACGACCCGGACTTCTGCGATGCGCCGCTGAACCTGCAACTGACACAGGACAGCGTCTCGGATAACTGCACCAACAATTTCGGTCTGTTCGACATCACTTATACAGTCGATTACCCGACGCCTTCTTACGGCTACCTCGACGTCACCATCCCGACGCCCGGCAACGTGATTCCATTCGGCTTTTTCCCGATCGGTACCACGGTAGTGACTTGGACGGTGGAAGACGAATGTGGCAACTCGGTTTCCACCTCGGTTTCCATTATCGTAGAAGACACCCAGGGCCCGGTTTTTGGAAACGGGTATGAAACGAATTGCGGCAAAACATACGTATTGCCCAATACCACCGGCGTTTGTTCGAACCTGTTTACCTGGGCGCGCCCGAACTACCTGTTCGATCACATCACCGATTGTCTCGACTTCACGGTAACGGAGCAGATCAGCAATCCAACGGTGCAAGCTTCCATCAACCTGAGCAACCCGTTCATTTACACGGCCAACCTGTCGTTCCAGATATTCCCGACCGCGCAATTCCCGGTTGGTATCACAATGGTGACTTATACGGCTACGGACGATGAAGGCAACACCTCAACCTGCGCCTTCACCGTGGAAGTGGAAGATACGGAGCCGCCCATGCTTACCTGCCCGCCGAATCAAACCCTGCTGGCTACCTGCCCGACGGCCCAGATACCGAACTATACGAATCTGGTATCCGTTTTGGATAACTGCAGCGCCAACGTGGACATGTCGCAGAATATCCCGGCAGGGACGACGCTGGGCGCCATTTTTGCGCCCGATCCGCCGGCAACCGGCAGCCAGTTTACGATCGTGATAACGGGCGATGACGGCTATAACACCAGCACCTGCACTTTTACCGTAACCCTGCAGGACGGCGACGCGCCGATACCCACGGTGGCCACTTTGCCGGCCCTGGTGGATTCCTGCGGCACGCTGGTCGTATTCGCGCCAACGGCGCTCGATCCCTGCAACCCGGATGCTGACACGATCTTTGGTACGCCCTCCACTCCGGTGGGCACTTTCCTGAACACCAACCCACCGTCGTACCAACTGAATCCGGGCAACTACGTGATTACCTGGGTATACAACGACGGCAACGGCAACATCAGCACCCAACCGCAGAACATCACCGTGTTGGTGGATGTATTCCCGCCGGTGGCGATCTGTGTGCCCAACCTGACCCTGAACCTCGACCCGGTGACAGGACAAGTGGGCGTTACGCCCGGCCAGTTGAACAACGGCAGTTACGATCCGAACGATTGCGGGCCGCTGACGTTCAGCGTCAATCCGGCCACGCTCAACTGCGCCAACGCGGGGCCGAGCCCGACGGCCGTAACGCTGACGGTGCGCGACGCCAAAGACAATCCGGCTACCTGCACGACCAATATCCTGGTAAAAGACGTGACCGCGCCGATCTTGTCGGCGCCGCCGGCCAATATTACCGTTGAGGCCTGCGATACGATCCCGGCGGCAGTCATTCTGACGGCTACCGACGCCTGCGCCGGCACTTTCCCGGTTACGGCCCTGCAAGTGTCTAACCAGGATACTACCGGCGGGTTGCTGAAATACAACTATACGATTACCCGTACCTGGACTGCCGGCGACGCTTCCGGCAACTCCACCACCGTCACGCGCACCATCACGGTGAAGGACACGAAGAAGCCCACTTTTGTCGGCGCTCCCGCCATGGTTATGGTTACCACCGATCCCAACCGCATTACCTGCGACGACACGGTGAATATTAACATCCTACCATTCGTGCAAGATTGCGCCACGGGTCCGGACCTTTCCGTGACCAATAATAAGGAACCCGGAGACGGCGGCAATCTGAGCGCCATCTTTACGGTAGGTACGCATACAGTGGTTTTTACCGCCACCGATATCACCGGCAATTCTTCAACTTACCCGGTAACGGTTATCGTGAAGGACGGAACGCCGCCCACAGCCGTTTGTATCAACGGCGTGAGCGCGGCCCTGCAACCTTCTGGCACGGTGGTAGTGAATACCGCTCAATTCAACAACAACAGCAGCGACAACTGCACGGGCGCCGGCCAGTTGGATTACAAAATCCAGCGGCTGGACAAGAATCCGCTGCAGGCGCCGAGTAATACGCTGACCTACGACTGCAACGACGCCGATGGCGTGACGCAACATCCGGTAAAACTGTTTGTCACGGACCAGGCCGGCAACATGTCGATGTGCGAAACCTTTATCGTCATCCAGGACAACGTCGATCCGACCATTACGCTGTGCCCGCAGGGCAAAACCGTACCCTGCACCGATCCGCTTTCTCCGCAGGTGCACGGTACAGCCCTTGCCACCGACAACTGTCCCAACAACGTGTCGATCACTTTTGACGACAGTATCGAACCCGATACCGCCGGCATCAACCAGTCCTGTTACCTGATAAAACGTACCTGGATCGCTTCCGACCTGGCCAACAACACAGTCACCTGCGTCCAGACTTTTAGCGTAATCGATACGGAAGCGCCTGTGTTGTCGCAATACCCGCTCGACATTACCATTTCCTGCAGCGAAAACCTGTCGCCGCCGAGCAATATCACGGCCAGTGACAACTGCACGGACAGCATCGCCGTTGTATTCGTACAGGATACCGTTGACATCGCCCCCGGCTTGTGTGGCACGTATAGTTATACCGTTACCCGCACCCGCACGGCGGTGGATGATTGCGGCAACACGGAAACGTACACCAATAGCATCACCGTTGTGGACAACGAGGCGCCACAGTTCCCGGGCTTACCGGATACGCTGACTTTTTCCTCGGCCAACTTCCCGTCCAATCCCAACTGCCTGGTGCCGGTCACATTCAACATAGGGCAATATATTGTGGATTGTGCGCCGCTCGGCGAACTTGTCGTGTTAAATGACGCTCCGCAGGGCAACGACTCGCTCGACGCCGGCGGAAACTACGCCGTCGGCACTTACATGGTGCATTTCACCGCGACCGACCCTTGTGGAAATATAGGTCAGGATTCCGTCTTGTTCCGCGTGATCGACGACAGCAAACCGACGGCTATTTGCAACAACAACGTGGTCATTTCCCTGGGTACCGACGGCATGGCCACCATTCAGCCGGACGACATCGATCTCGGCAGCTCCGACAACTGCGGCATCGATACCATGTATCTGGATAAGGCCACCTTCGATTGCGCCGATCTGGGCAGCCAACCGCTCACGTTGACGGTGGTAGACCCCTACGGCAACTCGAATACCTGCACGGTGAACGTCAACGTAACGCTCGGCAACGGCGCCGGCTTTAATCTCTCGGTAAGCGGTACGCCGGAAAGCTATTTCGGCGCCGACAACGGCACGGCCACGGCGGTTGCCACGGGTGGTTCGGGCAGCTTTACTTATGCCTGGAGCAACAACGGCAACACGGCCGCTATCAACAACCTCGCTGCCGGCGCCTATACCGTCACGGTAACGGACAACACCAGCGGTTGCATCCGGATTGATACGGCCATAGTAGGCGCGGGCGCCAAACTGAAAGTGACCGTGGGCAACGTCAGCGGCTCGCAGGGCCAGACCGTTCAGGTACCGGTGACCGTGGAGAACTTCAACGCCATGGTCGGCTTCTCGTTCAGCCTGAATGTGACGAACAATACGGTGGGAACCATTATCGGCTCCACCAACCCGAACCCCGGCCTGGCCGGCCTGGGCGGCGGCCTGAACATAGTAGGCAACAGCCTCACCGTTTTCTGGGCCGGCGGCACTCCTGTGACGCTTCCGAACGGTTCAGTGCTGTTCAACCTGAGCGTCCAATTGAGCAACGCCCCCGTCGGCTCTACCAGTCCTGTGACCATCAGCGGCACGCCGACGGTGCTGAGCTTCCAGCAGGATTCGTCGGGTAACCCGGTGGCCACTATGGCCGACCTGATGAACGGTTCGGTGACGATCGACAGCATCATGATCGACGATATTACGATTTCCGGACTGATCAAAACCTGGGCAGGCGCAGGCACGCCGGTACCCAACGTAAATGTTGCCATGACTGGAAGCGTCACGGCCACCGACCTTACCGACGCCTCGGGTATCTATTCGTTCACGATTCCCGCCAGCTCAACCGGCACCTTAACGCCGACTAAGACGGTGACATCCAACTTCAGTCAGGGCATTAACGTAGGCGACCTGCTGGCCATTCAAAACCATGCGGCAAGCGTCATCACCTTGCAGAACCCGTACCAGTACGTGGCCGGCGACGTGAACAATAACGGCAAAGTGGACCTGCCGGACTACCTGCTCGTGCAGCAGCTGATCCTGGGTACGGTACAACACTATTCCAACGGCGCGCCGGACTGGAAATTTGTACCGGCAGGCTACGTATTCCCGACGCCGAACCCGCTTGTCACACCTTACCCTCAAACGGTGAATTTCGCCTGCTGTGTGGATCAGGTTGACAGCATGACCGCCATCCGCATCGGCGACCTGACGGGCAACGCCCCGGTGAATAACATCATCGGCAATGTCAGCGACCGCTCCGGCAACGTATTCAAATTCCGGCTCGACGAACAATCGGTACGCTCCGGCGACCTGATTTCGGTGCCCTTCCGCGGCAGCGATTTTGTGAGCCGCCAGGCATACCAGATGACGATTCAGTTCGACCCGAACCTGCTCGAACTGGCCGACATTCAACCCGGCGTGCTGCCCGGCATGAACAACGCCAACTTCGGCACGGCACACCTGGCCGACGGCTACCTGACGCACCTTTGGGTGAGCGCTGACCCGCTGACGCTGAATGATGGTGAAGTGCTCTTTACGCTGACTTTCCGCGCATTGGGCAACAGCCAGTCTTTGTCGGACCTGCTGAGCCCGGGTTCGGAAATCACGTACGCCGAGGCCCTGGACGCCGACGGCAGCTCGATGGGCATTGAATTCGACTGGACAAAGACGCTGAACAACAACGACATGACCGGTACCGCCTTTGCGCTGTATCAAAACCAGCCGAATCCCTTCCGCGAACAAACCACGATCGGTTTCCGCCTCCCGCAGGCCGGCCGCGCCACCCTGCGCGTGTTCAGCACCGACGGACGCCTGGTAAAAATGGTCGTGGGCAACTTCGCCCAGGGATACAATACCGTGGATTTCCAAAAGTACGAACTGGGCGCCCCGGGCGTTTACTGGTACGAACTGGAAACACCCACGCACAGTGACCGCAAAAAGATGATTTTGATTGACTAAGGAGGTTGGCGGGTTACGGGTTAGCGGGTTACGGGTTCACTAACCCGCAACCCGCAACCCGTAAACCCGTAACCTTAAAAAGAATTC